>CASEQH010000053.1 GCA_949290085.1 uncultured Bacillota bacterium
AGAAGCTTAGTTACTAAGACTTGTTTCCGTTTCTTACATACATTAGAAAATATGGGTCCTAGCCCTGAACCAAACTTAACTGTTTTATATTCTAGTGCTTTACCACAAGGATTTAAGGACTATGCAGCCAAGGTATCTATCGTATCTAGCTCTATCCAATATGAAAATGATGATGTAATGCGTCCAATCTGGGGTGATGACTACGCAATTTGTTGCTGTGTATCGGCTACTCAGACTGGTAAAGAGATGCAATTCTTTGGTGCTCGTGCCAATCTGGCAAAATGCCTTCTATACGCTATAAATGGTGGTGTCGATGAAAAGACCAAGGTACAAGTTGGGCCTAAGTATCGTCCTATCACTGGTGATATATTAAATTATGATGAAGTATTAGAGCGCTATGACACGATGATGGAATGGCTAGCTAAACTATATGTCGATACATTAAATGTCATCCATTACATGCATGATAAATATTATTATGAAGCAGCTGAGATGGCTTTAATCGATACAGATGTCAGAAGAACATTCGCTACTGGTATTGCTGGTTTCTCACATGTCGTTGACTCTTTGAGTGCTATTAAATATGCTAAAGTATCTGTTATCCGTGATGAAGATGGTTTAGCTGTTGACTATAAGATTGATGGTGATTTCCCAAGATATGGTAATGATGATGAAAGAGCGGATGATATAGCTGTATGGGTACTTAGAAGCTTTATCAATAAAGTTAAGAAACATCACACTTATCGTAATTCAGAAGCTACTACTTCTATCCTCACTATCACATCTAATGTCGTATATGGTAAGGCAACTGGTAATTTACCTGATGGACGTAAGGCTGGCGAACCATTATCACCTGGTGCTAATCCTGCCTATGGTGCTGAACAAAATGGTCTATTAGCTTCATTAAATTCAGTAGCTAAACTGCCTTATGAATATGCTCTTGACGGTATATCTAATACTCAAACTATCAATCCTGATGCCTTAGGACATAGTGACGAAGAAAGAATTCATAATTTAGTGACAGTACTTGATGGTTATTTTGATCAAGGTGCTCACCACTTAAATGTCAATGTCTTTGGGGTTGAAAAATTAAAAGATGCTATGGAACATCCAGAAAAAGAAGAATATCAAAACTTCACTATCCGTGTATCTGGTTACGCTGTTAAATTTATCGATTTGACTCGTGAGCAACAATTAGATGTCATCGCCAGAACATGTCATGACCACATGTAATATGACTCTTGGCAAAATTCATTCAATCGAAACCTTTGGCTCAGTCGATGGGCCAGGGGTTCGATATGTCATCTTCATGCAAGGCTGCAAGATGCGCTGCAAGTTTTGCCATAATGCCGATACTTGGATGATTAAAGACGGTGATACAGAAGCCATCGATGTCTTTAATAAAGCTATGCGCTATAAGGCCTATTGGAAAAATGGTGGTGGTATAACAGTATCTGGTGGCGAACCTTTATTACAAATTGATTTTTTGATTGAATTATTTAAACTTTTCAAGCAAGAAAATATCCATACTACCATTGATACATCTGGTGCGCCATTTAGCGAAGACACAGAATATTTAAAGAAATTTGATGAATTATTAGCTTTGACCGATCTAATTCTTTTAGATATTAAACATATTGATAATGCGGAACATCTAAAACTTACAGGAAGAGAAAATACTAACATTTTAGCTCTAGCTAAATATTTATCAAAGAAAAATAAAAAAGTCTGGATAAGACATGTCTTAGTTCCAGGCATCAATGATGATGAAGAAAATCTTCAAAACTTGAGACTCTTCATTGATACTCTCGACAATGTCGAAAGAGTTGAAGTCTTGCCCTACCACAGCTTAGGTGCCTATAAGTGGGAGAAATTAGGTTTAGATTATCCATTAAAAGATGTGGAAGCGCCAAGTAAAGAAAAGGTTGATTTAGCCCGTAAAATATTAGGGGCATAAGAAAGATGGTAATTCCATCTTTTTTTTATCGGTCAAGCATTATAACATAAATAAAAGTGTAATTTGTGAAAAACATATCAATTTAATGTGAAAAATAAAAAAAGTGTGCTAGAATGGATACGAAGATAAAGAAAAAGGAGAATACAATGAAAAAAATAACTATTTTTGTTCTTTGTCTAATGATGCTTGCAGGCTGTACTAGTGGCAGCAGCGAAAGCACTTATTCTGCTACCGCTACAGGTTATGGCGGAGATGTTACAGTAACTATCACAGTTTCTGATGGCAAGATCACTAAGGCAGAAATCTCAGGAGATGGAGAAACTGAAAATGTTGGACAGGCCGCATTCGAAACATTAGCTAACTCAATCGTTGAGAACAATACATATGATATCGATGTAGTATCTGAAGCAACAGTTACTTCTACAGCAGTTAAGAAAGCTACTGAAGATGCAATGACTCAGGCTGGATTGCTTGGTGAACAGACTGCTGGTGTTGAAGGAGCTTGTACAGTTGACAACATGAGCCTAGAAGATATCAATACATTCTTAAATGAAAGTGCTGATATGGGTGAAGGCACTGTTGCCAATGCTGTAGCCGTAATTCCTATCAACCACGTTGACGGTCCTAGAAATGAAACTAATTTCTATGCCTTCGTAAACTTCAAATACAAAGCAAGAAGCTATATCAAATATCAAATTACATATTTGAGTTGCACTTGCCGTCAAGCTGACGTAAACTTCTGGCAAACAGCTTATGTTGAATTGACTTTACCTGATAGTAAAGATATCAAGGATGCTGAAGTTCGTACACTATCTTTCGATAAGGATTCAACTGACCACTACTTAGCTGGATTCTGGGGTGATAGTAACCCTACACCAGCTGGTGCCACTTACGAACAATTTAAAGAAGAATATATTCCGTTCTTCATCGGAAAGAATTATGAATATATTTCAACATTAAGTTTCCAAGAAGACATCGATCCTGCGTTATATACTGAAGGTGAAGGTCGTGAAAACTTAACGCTTGACACATTCACAGGTTCATCTGTATCAACTAATAATATCATTCGTATGTTGAATGCATTATTTGAATACCATGCAACAGATGAATACTTCCAAAGCTAATTAAAAAGGAGAAATTAGAAAATGAAAAAATTATTACTTGCGCTTGCAGTATTGTTAACATTAACTGCATGCACATCAACAAACACAGCTGTTGAAACAGAACCAGCTGAAACAACTACTCCAGAAGCAACTGAAGAAGTTGTAACTGCTGATCTTCCTGCACCTCAAGACACTGCTAAAGAATACAAGGCTAATGCTGAAGATGAAACAACTACTCCTTGTACTGCTGGTGTTTACGGTATCGACTGCTCTAGCATCACTGCTGACAATTTAACTGAATACTTAGGCCGTACAGATGTTCTTTACATCGACTTACGTGACTATGCTGACTATGCTAAATCTCACTTAAGAAACTTCGAAGTAGTTCCTTACTTTGCAGCTATCATGGGTGAAGAAAGCCAATTATACAGCGGTACTCCTGAAGAACCAGTTGCTAGATATGAAGAATCTGATGAATTATTAGAAGCATTCTTCCCTAAAGATACTACTATCTTCTTAATGTGCCAATCTGGCGGACGTGTTGCCCAACTTATGAAATTGTTAGAAGTTAAGGGTTACGATATGTCTAGAATTTACAATGTTGGCGGTATGGCTCAATATGGTATTTCTGAATACACAGCTCTTACAACTCAAACAAGCGAATTGGTAGTTGACGCTACTTATACATTCGAAGGATTAACATTAGCTGAATAAGATATAGTATATATCTAAATCAATTTAAGAAAATGGCTCCATAATTTAGTTTATGGAGCTTTTTATATAGAAATATGTCGGTTTAAAACTTATTATTCAATTAGAGGTGAACAATATACCAAAATATAGTGAATCAGAAACATTAGAATTAAAAGAAAAGTATAGTGATACCATATGTAAGGAAATAGTTGCCTTTCTCAATACGATGGGCGGCACAATAATAATTGGTGTCAAAGATGATGAAGAGATTGTCGGTGTAGATAAGATAGATGAGATCTTTAGAAAAATATCTGATGTTATTACAGGCCAGATTGAACCTAATACTCAAGATGAAGTAAGCTCAGAACTTCGCTTTGAAGATGGCAAGGTTCTAATTGTAATTAATATTGCGAAAGGAATGAAACACATCTATTGTCAAAAGAAATATGGCTTTTCTTCTATCGGCTGTCCTATTAGAGTTGGTACGACTTGTAAAGAGATGACTGCTGAACAGATTAAAATAAGATATAAAAGCAGGTTCTCTGATGGTGAATGTATGCTTAAAAAGAAAGCTAGTATAGCAGATTTAAGTTTTAAAGAATTAAAAATTAATTATAGTGAAAAGGGTTATCATCTCGATGATAAGAACTTTGAAGCTAACTTGAATTCACGAAATAGCGATGGTGAATATAATTTACTAGCAGAGCTTTTAGCTGATAGGAATAATATTCCTTTTATCTTTGTAAAGTTTAAGGGAAGAGATAAATCGGCCATCTTTGAAAGAAGTGATTATGGTTATCGCTGTATATTAATTTCTTATGAGCAAGTTAAAAATCGCCTTCAAGCGGAAAATATTTGTATATCTGATACGACAGTCAGACCACGAAGAGATACTTATCCTTATGATTTTGATTCAGTTAATGAGGCAGTATTAAATGCGTTAGTCCATAATGATTGGATGATTACCGAGCCACAGATATCGATGTTCGAGGATAGACTAGAGATATTGTCTCATGGCGGTTTGCGAAATGGCCTTACGAAGAAACAGTTTTATGATGGTATTAGTAAACCGAGAAATGTTGTCCTCATGCGAATCTTTTTGAATATGGGTTTAGTCGAACATCCAGGCCATGGCATTCCAACTATAGTAAAAAGATATGGCGAAGAAGTATTTGAGATAGAAGATAACTATATTCTTTGCACCATACCTTTTAATAGATAAGTTATGAGTAAGACAAAAGCAGAAAATATCATTATGAATAATAGTATAGATACTGATTTGAATAAGGCTGAAAAAAGTAACATCTTTACTTTTAGAAAATCCTAACTATACTTCGACGATATTAGCTGCCAAGATAGGAATGAATAAAAGAAGTATAGAACGTACCTTTCATTCATTAAAAAATAAAAATATAATCAAGCGCATAGGGTCTAAAAAAGATGGCAAATGGCTTGTAATTAAATAATGATAAATAGAATGGAAATAATGATAAAATACTTTTATGAAAAAGTTGTTAATAATAATGATGTTGGTGCTGACGGCTTGTAGTCAAGATGTGAGTGAAGAAACTTATTATGACTATATTGCCCCTCTTACCGATGCCTATGGCAATATGGTCTTGCCTCTTAATACGACTATACGTCTTACTATGAAAGATGAAAGACTGTTAGAAGAGACAATGGAAGAATTAAGTGATATCATCTATGAATATCATATGTTATTTGATGCTTATCATGACTATGAATATGTAACTAATCTTAAGACGATTAATGATAGCTATGGTACTGGACAAGAGGTAGCGATCAATGTTGAATTATATAATTTGATAAAGGAAGCAATAGAATATACGAAATTGAGTGAAGGTAAATTCAATCTGACTATAGGTAGTTTATATAATGTCTATGAGCCACTATTTTCTAATATCCCTGTCGTCTTAGAAGATCCTGATATCTCTAAAGCTAAGGCTTGTGTGGTAAATTACAAAGATATCGATGAAGTTATCGTCTTAGGTGAAGGACAGACAATACGTTTTAATGAATATGATGGATGTGAAGAAAAAGTTCAAATATCTCTAGGAGCCATTTCAAAAGGATATATTACCGATAAAGCGATAGAATATTTGGATAGTTTAGATATTTATTACTTACTCGATGTGGGTTCTAGCAATGTCTATGGCCATAGTGATGATAATTTTACTGTGGGTATCAGGTCAATGTATGATATGAATGATTATTTATTTCCTGTATCTCTACCATCAAATACTGCTTTAAGTACTTCTGGCGATACTAACAACTATTATTTAGTAGAAAATGAAGATGGCACAACGACTATACGTTCACATATTATTGATGCTGAACTTGGCTATAGCCCAAACTATTATCGCAATGTAACTGTCATCACCGAATCAAATCTATCGGCTGATTTGATGAGTACGGTCTTATTCTTGTGCGAAGATGAAGAAGCCATCAATAAGTATCTAAAGATATTTAGTGATTATTTTGATGAAGATATTGAGTATTCTTTAATTGAAGAAATAAGTGATAAAGAATTAAAATTAATTAGCAGTAAAGGATTTGATGAATATATTATGGAAGATTATATTTCGTCATATATTATAGAAAAAGAGGTTGTAGAATGAAAAAGATTATAAGTTTATTAGCCATCTTATTATTGTGTGGATGTAGTGCACCGGTTGAAGAGGAAGAAATAATTACTAGTCTTCCTAAAAAGACCTTTCCTAGTAGCAATTTACTCAGTGATAGCGATATCTATCCAGCTGTTTTAGATGACTATCTATTCTTAGAAAATGTTATATATATCGATACTAGAGACTACCTACAATTTATCAACGAAGGCTCAGTGGCTGGCTTTGTCAATATCCCCTTCTATGACTTAATAGTATCTTTAAATGAAGAAGACAACGGTCTATACATCATGACTAAGGTAGAAGATGGTGACAAGACTTATATGTTAGGTGAAGTTGGTAGCTTTATTCCTAAATATGAAGAAAGTGAAGAAATCATTAATGCCCTCTTCCCAAAAGACTATGACATTGTCGCCTTATCTACAGCTGGAGTTGAATCTACCTATCTATTAAATCTATTAGCTCAACTAGGTTATGACTACAGTAGGTTATATAACGCTGGTGGTTTCTCTAATTCATCAGTCGGCTATACAGCTTATCGTGAATTAGAAAATAGTAAGTACTTAGTTGAACATATGGAATTGACTGATTTGACTGTAAATTTTAATTGGGATAACTTAACACCTATTAAATACTAAATTATGAATAATGAAGATATTCAAAAATGTCTTGATATCTATCAAGAAGAATTGAATAAAAATATATTCAAAAGTCTTATATCACTCTATGTAAACATGCGGCTGAGCTAAGGTCTATATTTCCTAAGGAATATAATGTAGGTAATATTTCATTTGGATATTTAGATTATGCTTACTTCCCCTTTTTCAATGAATCTCTAAGAAGTCATAAACTGCGTTTTGGCATAGTCTTAAATCATGAGAAACTGTCTTTTGAGTTAAGGTTCATGGGACAAAATGTTGAAATTCAAAAGAAGTATTGGAAATAGTATAAGATACTAAGTGGAATGATAATGATAAAATACCTCATCATTCCGTTATGAAGGAATAGATTTTAGCCTCAAAAGTAAGATGAGTGATAAAATTATCGCTAAAAGTATATCT
>CASEQH010000054.1 GCA_949290085.1 uncultured Bacillota bacterium
CTTAAAAAGTAAAAAGACTAATAAATATTGTCTAATATATATCATTATTGAATTATCTTTAACTTCTTTCATCTATACAACTATCAACTTAAATCCTCAATATGATAAAGATTATATCCATCAAACATATCATACTTTGGAAAATAGCCCTGGTGATTTTATGTATTATCTAGATTCTTTAATGGAAGAGAATAATGCTTCTTTCTATCGTATTTATGTAGCCCCTTCTTTATTTCAAGATGTTCAATATAATGGTTATCTCAATTATGGTTTAAAAGGTTTCTCTACTTATGATTCGACTCTTGAACCAGCCTTAACACCACTTAAAAATTATTTACTAGATGATGCTAATTCCTGGGCAATTGATATTCATAATCAAGGATTGATATCCTTCTTATGTGGTAAATATGCTATCGTATCTGATGCCAATGAATTGCCATCTCAACAAGATTATTTACTTATAGATGATAATTATATGAATGGTTTAAAGATCTATGAAAATCTTAATTATGTGCCTTTTGGTAAGACCTATACTAAAGTTGATAGTTTCAACATTTTTAATCTAAATAATCTTTCATCAACCATATACACAGAACAAAATAATGAAGTGGCCAAGCTGTTAGGCCAAGAAGAGATATTCTTAAATAATGTCTATTATTATGCCAATGAGATACATGGTCAATATGAAGCTAAGGAGTCAGGATTTATGGTCTTACAGATTCCAAACAATAAGGGTTGGAAGATAATGATTGATGATGTAGTTCAAGATGATATCTATAGCGTAAACGGTGGTTTCATGGGTTTTTCTATTCCTAGTGGCATACATAATATAGATATGTATTTTATTCCTGAAGGCTTTAAACTAGGAGCAATAATATCTTTTACTTCTATTATCCTTTCATTAGGACTACTTATCATTACAAAAAAGACCCATCCAAAGATGAGCCAAATCAATTAAAGTCTTATCATCTTCATAAGCACTTTACGGCTATATGAAGGCGATAATAAGAAATAATAGACCATTCTTCTTTTCTTACTCAAATTAGGTAAGATATTAAGAATGTCTTTTTTATATCTTGATAATCTAATGATTAAATCGGTATATGCCAAGAAATATTTTTCTTTTACTTCTTTAGTGGTATGATGTTTCATTAAATCTAAGACATCTAAGACATCATAGAATAAAATGGCATAGTATGATTGAATCTCTCTGTTTAATGTTTGAGCTTGTTCCAAGATAGAATTTAAGACAATGAGTTGATCATTAAAAGTCTTTTCATTGATTACCACTGTACTATTGCCCGGTCTATCTATTAGATAGTAAGACAAGGCCTCTTCAAGATAGGCAATCTTATTAACTCTTCCTAGAGTCAATAAATATAATAAGTTATCAGTATAATTTACTTTATGTGGAAACTTAATATCCTTACAGAGACTAGTTCGATAGAGCTTAGAATGTGGAGAAGGCTCTAAGAAAAAGAAATGTTTAATATCAGTATAAATCTTATTTGGTAGTGCCCTTGGCATTTCTCCCCATGATGAACTATATACTGCTTCTTCATTATCAGAATAGATTAGATTTTTAGCGCCCACTACCATATCAAGATCATTTTGATGAGCGAAATTAAATAATTTTTCAACTGCATCTTCTCTTAAATAATCATCGGGATCACAAATCATAAAGTATTCTGTGTCAATCATCTGAATAGCCATCTCTAAGACGCTGCCATAGCCACCATTCTTCTTCTTAAGCGGAATGATTCTTGCGTCCCTTTTAGCATACTCCTTAGCTATCTCATAGCTTTTATCGGGGCTGCCATCACTTATAGCATATATGCGAATAGCCGAATATGTTTGGGCTAATAAAGAATCTAAACATTTAGCGACATACTTCTCCACCTTGTACATAGGTACGATAATACTTACTATTACTTGATTCATTTTGTTAAATACCAATGCCAAAGTGACATAGTCCTTTTACTATTAGTTCTTAAGAATAGGCGATTTTTAATTCCGAAGGTCTTTATATATTTATTCTTACGATAATTAGGGAAATTCTTTTTCACAAAGTCGAATGCATCATTCATCAGATTCTTATATTCATCAGTCCTCAAGAATCTAAAGGCGCCATAGACTAAGAAATGTTCAATATATAAATATTCAAGCTCGTCATAATATTTATCATACAGATTATTATCTTTAAAATAATTAGTAGTCATCTCAAAGATTGTAAAGATATCATACATCTTAGGGGAATAACCACTACCAAGAATTGATGTATTTCTTTGTAGGTAATGAACTCCGACATGATGATAGTAACCAACCTTATGAGAATTAGCGAAATATTTTAAGGTAACTGGTATATCTTCATACCAGAGCTTCTTAGGATATTCACATCCCAGTCTCATGAACAAAGCCCTTTTATACATCTTATTCCAAGCGAAAAGCGGTGATAAGAATAGTCGGCGATTAATCATATCGCTAGAATTATGAAGACCATCTTTATGCATAGGTTCCTTTTCATCATTTTCCCAAACATATTCAAGGTCAGAAACT
>CASEQH010000055.1 GCA_949290085.1 uncultured Bacillota bacterium
GCAAAGGCAGTGAGGATGGTACGAGCCTTCTTGGTTTTGAGATTGTTGAAGGATAGTTGTAAAGACATCATTAAAGACATGGATGACTTACCCATATTGTTATATTTAATAGGTTTAGTATCGTCAATATTTTCAAAAGGATCAGAGTCGCTGATTATCTTGCCGTCCTTTAATTCGACAATTCTAGTCGCATACTTATAAGCTAATTCTGGATTGTGTGTAACCATGACAACTAATCTATCCTTAGCCACTTCCTTTAAGAGTTCCATGACTTGGATACTAGTCTTAGAATCTAGGGCGCCAGTTGGTTCATCAGCTAAAAGGATGTCAGGATTGTTGACTAAAGCACGCGCAATGGCGACTCTTTGCATCTGACCACCAGATAATTGATTAGGAATTTTGTTGGCTTGTTCCTTAAGGCCTACATCTTCTAGAGCCTTTAAAGCTCTTTGTCTTCTCTCGTTTTTACTGATACCTGAGATAGTCAAAGCTAATTCGACATTGGCTAGTAAGGTCTGATGAGGAATTAAATTGTAGGATTGAAAGACAAAACCGATAGTATGATTGCGATATGAATCCCAATCTCTATCGGTATATTTAGAAGTAGATATAGAATTAATAATTAAATCGCCTTCATCATAATGATCGAGGCCACCAATGATATTGAGAAGGGTTGTCTTACCAGAACCACTAGGTCCTAGTATGGCGACAAATTCATTATCTCTGAGGTTTAAACTGACGCCATCAAGAGCTTTTTGAATTAGATCGCCAGTTTGATACTGTTTCTTAATATTTTTAATTTGTAACATTCTTCAACACCCAATTCTATTGATCAAACTAAAAATCTAATAATGAAATATTATATATTATATTAAATCGGGAGTAAATAAGAAACTTTCGTGGCTGTCATTAGCCTTGCTCAAAGACTTCATGATAGAGGATACCTCAGTAAATTCTTTGATTGTCTTTTTATCAGATAATAAGATATTGATCTTTTGTTTACCGGTAGAGATATAAGGTCTAGTCGCATTAAATTTATGACTATCTTTTAATAGATAATATCTAGGGTCAAGATTATTATTTATTAGCTTAGCTTTTAATAGGTGATAGTTTTCTTCATTATCTACATATTCTTTAAATAAGTCTCTATCTAATAATCTTCTAGCTAAATCTTTAACTATCTTATCTTCATGTTTAGATAGGCGCTTAAATATCTCATTGATACTTCCATCATCAAAAGATAAGAAGAGATTTAAATCGATATGTTCAGGTTTGATTAGTCTATCTAAACCATTTAGATAATATTCATCACTTATCTTTAAATCGACAATGCGTTCTATCAAAGAGACAAACATCTGTTCAAAGATACGAATATTGATATGGTAGTAGACTTGCCAAAACATGTGAAAGCGTGCCATCAAATAGTCTTCAACCGCATAGATGCCACTTTGTTTAACAACTAGTGATTTATCTTTAACTCTTAAAGTTCTAAGAATTCTCTCTAAGTCAAATTCACCATACTTAGTACCTGTGAAATAGGCATCGCGCAATAAGTAATCCATTCTATCGGCATCAAGTTGTGAGGAGATGAGTTGCCAACATAATTTCTTAGGATAGCTATGATTGATGATGGAGGCAATGATATGACTGAGCCCATCTTCATATGATTCTAAGACTTGATGGATGTCACTATCATCAGATAATAGTAGTTCGAAGCCTGTATTTTCATGCGATATCTCAGTAATTCTTTCAAAGACGTGCGAATATGGACCATGACCTATATCATGTAGAAGAGCAGCTATCATGACATATAACATCTCTTCTTCACTGAGCGCACCTTTGATATGTTCATTTTCACTGACCATGCGTCTACTGATTTCATAGACGCCGAGAGAATGAGAAAAGCGACTGTGTTCAGCCGTTGGATAGACGATATGAGTAGCACCTAATTGTTTAATTCTTCTTAAGCGCTGAAAACTTGGACAGGAAATCAAATCATAGATAATCTGATATTCGATATGAATATAGCTATGAATAGGATCACGGAAGACCTTAGATTCTTCGCATTTCTTAAATAGTCTATTTTTCATTCAACAATACGACAGCTGTCGCCACTACTCCTTTACTTTCACCTACAAAGCCTAGTTTTTCACCTCTAGTCGCCTTGACGCTTACTTGATCTAATCTGCAATTACACGCCCCTGCAATATTCTCTCTCATCATTTCGATATAAGGAGCCATTTTAGGCTTTTCGATGATGATTAAAGAATCGATATTGCCTATTTCATAATTTCTTTCTTCCATCAGTTTTACTACTTCTTTTAAGATTAGTATTGAAGAAATATCTTTATATTTAGGGTCGGTATCAGGGAAATGATGTCCTAAATCACCAAGAGCTAGAGCTCCTAAGATACTTTCACTGATGGCATGAACTAGGGCATCACCATCACTGTGAGCGACGAGGGAAAAGTCACAATTTATGCTTACTCCCCCGAGGGTAATATGATTTCCTTTGTCTAGTCTATGAATGTCTACTGATTGTCCTATACGCATATTTCACCTACAATTCTATTGTAGCTATAAGTTTGCAATAAATGAAGTCACGAATTAAAATTAAATTAAATTAATGCTGGAGGAAATCGACATGAAATCAATTTTTGAATTAGGTTCAAGAATATATCAGACGGTATTTAAGTGGGCGATTCCTATATTGCCATATCGTGAACCGATTAAATTAAATAGTGCTACTGAATTAGTAGACGTGTTGAAAAAGGAAGGTATTGAAAGCATTATTCTAGTGACTGATGCTGGCTTAGTAAAAGCTGGCATTGTCGAAAAGTTTGTAAAACCACTACAAGATAATATAGAAAAAGTAGTCATCTATGATAAGACAGTAGCTAATCCAACCATAGCTAATATCATGGAAGCTAGAAAGATGTATGAGGAAAATAATTGTCGGGCGATTATTGGCTTAGGTGGCGGTTCGGCCATCGATTGCGCTAAGGGTCTTGGAGCTAGTATCGCTCGTCCTAATAAGGATATCCGCAAGATGAAGGGCATCCTTAAAGTAATGAAGAAACTACCATTACTGGTCGCTGTTCCTACAACAGCGGGTACCGGAAGTGAGACGACTTTGGCTGCCGTCATCACGGATGAAAAGACCCACTTTAAATATCCTATCAATGACTTTGTCTTGATACCACAATATGCCATACTCGATCCAAAACTCACTGTATCTCTACCACCCCATATCACTTCAACTACTGGTATGGACGCCCTAACTCATGCGGTAGAAGCCTATATTGGAAGAAGTGCGACCAAAAAGACTAAGAAGTGGGCACTAGAAGCCACAGAATTAATCTATGGCAATATATATGAGGCCTATAGCCATGGCGACAATCTAGAAGCTAGAACGAATATGTTGCAAGCTGCTTACTTAGCTGGTTTAGCTTTTACTGTTTCATATGTTGGCTATGTCCATGCGATTGCCCATTCCTTAGGCGGCAAGTATGGTGTCCCTCATGGCTTAGCTAATGCCATACTCTTACCATATTTATTAAAGGGCTATGGTCCAAGCGTCTATCCAAAACTTAAAGAATTAGCACTAGTAGCTAAGGTTGCCAAGGATAGTGACAGTGAAGAAGAGGCCGCCAAGAAATTTATCAAGAGTATTGAAGAATTAAATGCCAAGATGAATATTCCAACTAAGATTAAGGGTATTAAGGAAGAAGATATTCCTGACTTAGCTATCAAAGCCGCTAAGGAAGCCAATCCTTTATATCCTGTACCGGTTTATATGAATGCGAAAGAACTTGAATATTACTATCATGAAGTAATGGAGAAATAAGATGACAATAGAAGAGATTAATGAAATTATTACTAAGCAACAAGCTTATTTTAAAAAGGGTGAAACCCTTGATGTGAATTTCCGTATCGTTGCCTTAAAAAGGCTTAAAGCTAGTATTCTCAAATATGAAGATGAAATATATGAGGCTCTCCATGCAGATTTAGGCAAGGGCAAAAGTGAAGGCTACTTTTGTGAAGTAGCTATGGTCATCAATGAGATAGACTACATGCTTAGACACATCAAAGCTTTCGCCAAAGATAAAAGAGTGCATACGCCTATCGCTCAATTTCATGCGAAGTCATATCGCCGCCCAAGCCCCTATGGTGTCGTACTCGTCATGAGCCCATGGAATTATCCTTTCATGTTGACGATGGACCCGGTGGTTGATGCCTTGGCGGCAGGTAATACGGTATGTGTTAAACCTAGTGCTTATTCGCCAGCGACATCGAAGATAATTGAAAAAGTCTGTGCTGATGCCTTTGACTTAGAATATGTTTCAGTAGTTACGGGAGGAAGAAAAGAAAATCAAGCCCTCTTAGATCAAGACTTCGACTATATCTTCTTTACTGGTAGTGTGAATGTCGGTAAAGAAGTCATGCAAAGAGCTAGTGCTCATTTAGTACCTATTACCCTAGAACTGGGTGGTAAATCACCAGTCATCGTCGATGAGACTGCTAATATTCCTCTAGCAGCTAAAAGAATAGTCTTTGGTAAATATCTAAATGTTGGCCAAACTTGCGTCGCTCCTGATTATATCTTAGTCAATTCTAAGGTTCATGATGCCTTTGTGGAAGCTGTTAAAAAAGAGATAGATACCCAATATGGTGGCGATATCTTAAATCAAGATGACTATGGACGCATAGTCAATGAGAAACACTTTGATCGTTTAATGGGACTTATAAACCAAGATAAGGTCGTTGTCGGTGGTTACGGCAATAAGGAAATATTAAAAATAGCTCCTACTGTCTTAGACAATGTGAGCTATGATGATGCGGTTATGCAAGAAGAGATCTTTGGCCCTATCATGCCAATTATCATCTATGAAGATTTGGATAAGACTATCGATAAGATTAGGTCTATGCCTCATCCTTTAGCCTTATATCTATTTACTTCTAGAAAGGATGTCATCGACAAGGTAACTAAATCGATTAATTTTGGTGGTGGATGTATCAATGATACCATCATCCATCTAGCTACTAGTGCTATGCCATTTGGTGGCGTAGGTGAAAGTGGTATGGGTGGCTACCATGGAAGGGTCGGCTTTGAGACCTTCTCACATATCAAGAGCATTGTCGATAAGAAGACTTGGATGGACTTGCCTTTACGCTATCGCCCATATAATGCGACTAAAGATAAAATTATCCGCATGTTTATGAAATAATACTTAGACGCTATCTTTAATACTTAGAAGGTAGCGTTTTTTATTATTTCTTTGTACAAAGAATAAATCAAATGATGTAAAGATGATAAGGATGATGATATAACTAGCCAAGATAGTATCAAAGAAATATAACTGTGCTATTAATAATAAGATAGATAATAAACTTAAGATTGCCATCTTGATTAGAATATCTGCCTTTTCTAAAGCTTTTATATCATAAGCATTAGAACTAGCGATTAAAAACGGTTTTAAGTTTTTCTCATTATGGCTTTTATTGATATGATGCATACTGATATAGGTAGAAAGGGCGATGATAACTAAGATAATTGAATAAAAGTAGAGATATAGACGTTTATCTTCATATTCAGCTATTCTTTCATCATATAGTGGGGAGATGATTTGATACTTATCGAAATTGATATCACTTTTTAAAGCCTCGATGTCCTTATAAGGATAAGCCATCTCTACCATAGGACAATTACTCAGAAAGATACCATAGGCTTCATTATCAGGTAATAAATTTAATAGATAATCTTCTAATAACTTATAGTCATAGTAGATATTAGGATATAAGCTATCTTCCTCATTGATAATATCGATGATAGGAACTTCAATGCTGTGCTCTCGACCATTAAAATTAAAGATGATTTCTAACTTGTCACCTATTTGGATATCTTCTAGTTGCGAAATTACATTTTGATTGATATAGACACCATCAAAATTATCTAGCTCGGGATGAGGGTAGATATTAGCTCTAAACTTAGAACCTTCATGATAATACATTGAAGATGGCAAGATTGGTCTAGCTTCATCAATTTTTAATCTGCCAACATCATAGAGAAAATCATCATATGATTGCCCATTCTCCTTGTAGAGATAGATATAATTAGCATTTAGACTATTTTCGCTACTAGGAATATTAAATGAGTAGCGATAAAAACTTACTCCCAGGGCAATAATCATAGTCCATAATAATATGATTAAGCCAAAGATTAGATAATAATGATGATTGATACGCCATAAAAACCGCCCATAATCACTTATATGTAGTTTACTTTTTAAGGTCTTAACATCTCTTTTTTCATCATTAGTCTTTTTAATGAGTTTTAGATTTCTATCTTCAAGATGATAAGTATAATCACCATATTTTTCAATGAGATAGATATCATGGGTGACGATGATGACAATTTTGTCATGACTTAGTTTCTTTAGAAATTCCATGACAATTAGCTTATTTTCTTCATCGAGGGAGTCGGTTGGTTCATCACAAAGGATGATAGGACTATCATTCATCAATGACCTAGCGATGGCCGCTCTTTGTCTTTGGCCACCTGATACCTCACTTGGATAATGAGTGATGATATCTTCTATCTTCAACATTCTAATTAATTTATGATATCTATTATTCTCTTTACGACCGAGTAAGATATTATTTTTAATTGTCAGGTTGTCAATTAGTGGCGATTCTTGAATGATACAAGTGATATCGCCACCAACCATAACTTCACCACTATCGATCTTATCACCTAATAGAATATTTAAAAATGTTGTCTTGCCGCTGCCCGACTTACCATGGATGATATACATGCCAGCCTTATCGGCTGACCAAGATAAATCATCAAATATTAGGACTTCTTTGAAGCTCTTTTTAACATTCTTAAGTTTAATCATAATCAAAATACCAATTGCATCATAAGGATGATGATACCGATGAATAAGACGGATAGAAGATAATAGAGGATATCAAAATTAAATATTAAGATGATAGATAGTGGAAGAGTTATACATATGGATATTAATAAGATGTATAAGAAATCAAGTACTTTTACTAAGTGTGGATTATAGTTATATCGTTTTATGATAGTTTTATTGAGGTTACTTTTCTTACGCATGATAAATAGATACATGAGATAGGCAGTCAAGATGACAAGTATCATAATAGAAACGATGAGGATGATAGTTTGAGGTGAAGCAAAGTAATCATTTCCTTCATCACTTAAACCTGCCAAGACAAAATCAGAATGTTCTCCTGGCAAAGTCTCATCTAGTTTATTTATAATCGCTTGATAATCACTACCCGGTCTTAGATAGAAGTCGACATAGCTAAAGACTAAATCATCATAATTATCCACAAAAGGCTTCAAGAATGGATTATCTTCGATTGTCCCATTAATAAAAACATATTCTTTATAGGGTGAAGACAAGTCAGCTATACCGGATATCTTTAAATCTATAGCTGTAGTATAGTAAAATTCTTCTTCGGTATCGATTTGTTCACTTCCAGAATCAATGCCAAAACGAATATTTTTGCCTACTAAAGAAGCGTAGTCAGCTTCTTGAAGATTATAATATTTAATCAGTTCATCAGCGATAGTTAAATCAATGACGGCATCATCATAATTTCCACATACTAATGTAGGCTCATAAGTACCGGTTAGATTGATGATAGAGAGCTTATTATTGCCGATATAAATATTGTGCATTAGTTTACTAATTTTCCCATCATCACTAAGATCCATAGCGAGATATGGTGGGCGAAGAATGATATTGTAGTAATTATTGACAAGTTTAAAAACCGTAGGATTATATTCTAGTAATGATGACCTTGTGCCATCAAATCTATGGCGCATATAGGCCATATACTTATCATTATTAAAACCATATTCTAAGCCGATGATATCATTATTATCCTTAAGTAGATTATTTAATTCTGCGATGCGATATGTATCATAGTAAAAGGCGACATAGGCTTCATTAGTACCTATCTCATAATCAAGAGCGTTATGCATCTCTTTAGGCTCATTTACGACAAGATTTAGTAATCTTGAAAAGGCAACTTTTTCATTGGTTTCAGATTGAACTTTAAGAAATTGGCCCATGATGATGACGCTCAATAAGATTAGTGCACTAAGCATGATTAAGCTTAAGAAGTGATGGGCTAAATTATTTTTTAAAAATAGTAAGGACAATTTAAGATTAGAGAGTGGGCGAGAGAATTTGCGTCTTCTTTTTAAAAGATCTTTTTCATGAATAATCTTATCTTCAATTACTTCGCCATTATCAATCCTAATGAGTCTATCGGCATAGTCATTTACTAGTTCGCTATTGTGGGTAATTATGATGACTAGATGATTTTGACTATAATTTTTAAGTACTGCCATCGTCTTTAAGACAAGATTAAAATCTAGAGAAGAATCTGGTTCATCGCATAATAAGATATCCGGTTTACATAATAAAGACCTAATTATTTGAACTCGACGTCTTTGACCAGAAGATAGCTTCTTAACCTTAGCATTAGTAAAATCATCTAACTCAAAATACTTGAGCATATCTTTGATGAGCTTACTATTCTTACTTACAAGAATTAAGTTTTCTAAGACAGTAAAATCGCTTATCAACATCATATCTTGCGAAATGACTTCAATATATTCATCTCTTTTATATGTTCCATCAAATTCTTTATCTATGCCACTAAGAATATTAAAAAGCGTAGTCTTACCTGAGCCTGATGGTCCAAGGACAAATACCATGCCCCCTTGATTAAAATTAAGATTCACATTTTTAATGCCAATCTTATCATTATGTCTATTATGATATACTTTACTAACGTTAATT
>CASEQH010000056.1 GCA_949290085.1 uncultured Bacillota bacterium
TAGTGAATAGTTACATTTTGATTAGTTTTAATGTCCTTAGACAGTAGATAAACCAGTTCTTCAATAGAAGAATCTTTAGCTATCTCGATATCGTGATAGCCTGTAAAATATGCTTCATTTATATTATTTTCTTGTTCAAGTGTGGGTTTGCTTTCATCCTTTTTTGTATCAACATAAACTTCTTTAATGATGATCTTTTCCTTGATTTCTTCTATTTCATATTCAACTTTATAGCTATATTCCATCTCCTCATTTTTATTATTAAAGATTCTAATCTTTAATATATCATCAATAAATTCATGACTTATAAAAAAATCTGATGAAGTAATCATTTCAAAATAATCACCCAACTTAAAACTATCGATATCAATATCTTTCAGTTCTTTCTTTTGAATGAGGTAGTTATAACTATACTCTCTTAAGGGATAGGCCTTTTTCTCATTAGAAAGATGGCTTAAATAAAAAGCCAGCGTCAAATCTAAAATAACAATGATGAGCAAGAATCTCTTCATAAAAAAATAAGTAGTCTCCTACTTATTTTTAGCTTAGATTTATGAAATTCCTAATTAACAGAAATTATTTTAACTTCGTATGGAATGTCAGCATCAACTGATACAACAGAACCTGCTTCATGGTCGAATATCGCTTCTGCCAAAGCTGTTTCATTTGACAATTTACCATTTAATGGGTCTGATTCAACACTACCGACGATGGTATAAGTTAAAATATTCTTAGTATCTAATTCTTCAATGGTTACTGTTGAACCTAAACGAACATATTTAGAATTCTTTTTACCTTCAATGACTTCAGCATTTCTAATCATGTGCTCAAGTTCTTTAATACGAGCTTCTACTTGGGCTTGATGATCTCTAGCTGCATCATAGTCGGCGTTTTCTGATAAGTCACCTTGAGCACGAGCAGATTTTAATTCTTCAATAACTTCGTTACGAGTAACATGGATTAACTCATTGAGTTCATTTTTTAAATCATTAAGACCCTCTTGGGTTACATATAATTTATCTTCCATTTTTTCCTCCGTGAAACGCTAATATTATAGCATTTTTTTATTTATTATACTAGCTATTTTGGCATTGATGATATCGATAGCCACTTGGTTATGGCCCCCTTCAGGAATGATTAAATCAGCGAATTTTTTTGATGGTTCAACAAATTCTTCATGCATAATCCTAACGGTATTAAGATATTGATTGATGACTAAATCAATAGTCCTTCCCCTTTTCTTAATATCCCTTTCTAATCTTCTAATAAAGCGAATATCAGCAGGAGTATCGACATATAATTTAATATCTAATAATTCTCTAAGATGCTTATTTTCTAAGACAAAAAGACCTTCAATGATTATGACATCGCTTGGCTTGATAATTTCTATCATGTCACTACGAGTATTATTGGCATAGTCATAGACCGGTTTTTTAATCGTTACTCCTTCAATTAATTCATTTAGTTGTTGGTACAACAAGTCATAATCAAAGGCTAAAGGATGGTCATAATTAACCTTTTTGCGCTCCTCATAGTCGACATCTCTTTGGTCTTTATAATAGTCATCTTCTTTGATGATAGTGATGGAATTAGTCTTTTCAAAGACTTGATATATCTTTCTAGACAAAGAAGATTTACCACTGGCTGAGCCACCAGCGATACCGATGATTACAGGTTTATTTAATAACACCATAAGTACTCTTCCACATTCTGATTATGTTCTTCAAGTGTAGAGGCAAAATGAACTGCACCATCACCACAGACATCACCAATGAAGTAGTAGTAATCATTATCATTAGGATTAATGGCTGCTTCGATTGCATTTTCGCCTGGATTTAAGATTGGTCCTGGTGGCAAGCCTTCATACATATAAGTATTATATGGATCATCATAGTCGGAATTAGTCTCGCAAGCCACCCAGTCTTCGTCTGGTTCAATGTCAATGGCATAACATACAGTTACTGAGCTTTGTAATAGCATGCCATCATTTAGACGATTATAGAAGACACCAGAGACATCTTTCATATCTTCATAAGTACTGGCTTCGTATTGGATAATACTAGCGAGTGTAAATATCTCGTGAATGGAATATTCAGAATTATCGAATTCTTTCTTATATTTTTGATAAATGGCATCAGTTTGATCTAATAGACGTCTTGTCACATCTTCAGGAGTAGTCTCGATATAGAATTCATAAGTATCTGGGAAGAAGTAACCTTCTAAAGGATGTCTAACCCCTTCAGCGAGAATATCTTCAGTCAAAAACTCATATTCTTCAATATAGCCAGCTACCACCTCTCTATCATCCCAATAAGCCATGAGTTCATCACTACCCAAAGATGTATTTTCCGCAAATTTATTCGCAAAGTCTTTGAGCCAATCACCCTCGATAAAAGTAATCATGACGGTATTTTTAATCGCGTTATTAGCATCGCTTAGATAGTCGATTAATTCAGCCATTTCTACATCACTAGGCAAATAATATGAACCAGCTTTAAAATCGGATGCATGGAAAAGACGAGAGTAGTAATATGCGATATTACTATTATTGATAGCACCAACTTCTTCTAACTTTTCAAAGACATCCTTGGCAGCCATATCAGAATCGATATTGATGGTAGTCTCTTCACTTAAATTGTTGACTTTTAAACCATTATTGATGACAAAGATGCCTCCGACTAAAAGTATGATTAAAAGACATAAAAAAATAATAAAGAAAATCTTAAGCTTCTTCATCTTCCCCATCCTCAAAAGCACCTATCACTTCTTCGACCATTTCCATTTCTTCATCATCGATTACTTGTAGATTACCTTCTTCATCATAAGTGAAGGCATAGAGGTCTTCTTCATTATTCTGCTCATAGACGACAACATATTTTTTCTCATTCATATCAAAAGTGAAGAGTATCTGCATCACTTTTTCGCGTCCGTCCTCATCTGTGATATATATAGTATTATCCATTTTATTAACCTTTCTTTTTACTATCTAAATAAGATTGCAAGATATTAGAAGCCGCAATCTGATCAACCTTCTTTTTGCGATTTTTACTAGAACTATTTAAAAATGCCAAAGTATTTAAAGCCATCGAAGTCGTAAGACGCTCATCCCATAAAATAACTTCAACATCTGCTTTTTCTTCTATCATCTTTTTGAACTCAATCGATATCTCACCACGAATACCGACATCGCCATTCATATGTTTAGGCAAGCCTAACACGATAGTCTTAATTGAATATTTATCAATATATTCTAAAACTTTACTTAAGGCACTACCATAATCATCATCATTAAAACGATGTGTTTCTTTCATCATCGCAATGCTTTCATTAGAATCGGAAATGGCAATACCTAAAGTTTTACTTCCTAAATCAAGTCCTAAGATACGCATTTATTCGCTCTCCAGATAAAAGCGAACTAATTCTTCAATTATTTCGTAGCGTTCAACTTGTTGAATATTTGAGCGGGCATTTTTATGACTTGAGATATATGCAGGGTCATTAGAAATGAGATAACCAGATATTTGATTTACCGCATTATATCCTCTTTCATTAAGTGCACTTTCAACCGATTTCAAAAGCTGTTTGAGATTCTCACGGCGAATATCCTGTTGATTAAATAAAACTGTGCGTGATTCGTTTGTCATACTGCACCTCCCTTTAACTAATTTTACACCACTCAGAAAGTAAAATGAAGTCTTATAAGACTTCATTTTCCACCTTTCTAAGAATTTCGTCAACATTATTTAAGTTTTTGCCACCAGCTTGGGCGATATCATCCTTTCCACCGCCCTTACCATCAGCTAAGGAAGCCGCAAACTTAACTAAATTATTGGCTTTGATACCATCATTAATCCAATCTTTATTACATGCTGCGACAAAGGATAATTTATCATCATTCACATTGACGATAAAGACTAAGCCATTTAATTTATTCTGCAATGCAGTAGCGTAATCTTTTAGATTTTGATCAAATGAATCTAATTTCATGATGAGATATTTCTTATCATCCTTTTGTTTAGCTGTAGAAATTAGTTTATCAGCCTCAGTATTGAGTAATTTTTCTTTTAGACGTTTGATTTGGCCATTTAAATTGCTCTGTTCATTTAAGATTGCATTGATTTTATCATATATTGCATTGATATTTTTTAAATCTAGGCGATCTTTAATTGAATTTAGTAATTCATTTTCTTTCTTATGGTCTTCGTAAGCAACCATCTTAGTTACACATTCAATACGTCTAATACCAGAGCCGATAGATTCTTCAGATACAATCTTAAAACTTCCTAATTTAGAAGTATTAGATACATGAGTACCACCACAGAATTCTTTCGAAACATTTCCCATAGATACGACACGTACTTCATCTTCATATTTTTCATCAAATAGAGCTATCGCATCAGTTTTCTTAGCTTCTTCAATTGATAATACTTCAGTTGTGACTGGATATTCAGCATTGATATATGAGTTAACTAGCTCTTCAATCTTTAATAAGTCTCGATAGTTAATCTTTTCGAAATGAGTAAAGTCAAAACGAGCATAAGAATCAGAAACATAAGAACCGGCTTGGGTCACATGATTGCCTAAAACTTCCCTTAAAGCACTCTGTAATAAGTGTAATGAAGAGTGATTAGCCATAATCTTTAAGCGTCTATCATAATCGATAGTTTCATTTAACGCAATGCCATTTAAAACTCTTCCCTCTAATACTTTTACATGATGTAAAAATTGACCATTAGGAGCCTTTTTGACATCAACTACTTCTAGTTTGACATCATCATTTTCCAAAATACCAGTATCGGCAATCTGGCCACCACTTTCAGCATAGAAGCAAGATTTATCTAATACGACATCACCCTCATCTTCAATGACATCTACTCTTTTTCCATCTTTAAATAAGGCCACTACCGTTCCTGTATCTATATGATTAGTGTAGCCAGTAAATAGGAAATCAGAATCTAAATCTAGTAAATCCTTTGATTGATTGTGCATAGACTCTTGAACATCTCGAGAACTTCTAGCTAATTCTCTTTGTCTCTCCATGCATTTTTCAAAGCCTTCTAAATCACATTTAAGGCCATTTTCTTCAGCTACTTCAATAGTAATTTCTTTTGGATAACCGTAAGTATCATATAATTTAAAGATTACTTCACCACTCAGAATACCATCTTTAGCCTTAGCTAACTCATTTTGTAGTAGTTTTTCACCGGTATTGAGAGTTTGCAAGAAAGCTTCTTCTTCCTTGTTGATAAGCTTTTTAACAAAGGCTTTCTTTTCTAATAGATAAGGATAGAATTCTTTCATGATGTCACAGACATTATCCACTAACTTATACATGAATGGTTTTTCAATGCCTAAAACTCTTGCGTAGCGGCACGCTCTTCTAAGCACTCTTCTTAAGACATAACCTCTACCCTCATTAGAGAAGGTGGCTCCATCACTAAGAGCGAAAGTTACTGTTCTGATGTGATCAGCAATTACGCGATAAGCAATCTTATATTCACCTGAATATGGATACTTAGCTATTTTTTCTATTTCGTGAATGATAGGCAAGAATAAATCAGTATCAAAGTTAGTCTCTCCCTCTTGTATTAGGGCAACTAAACGTTCTAATCCCATACCTGTATCAATATTCTTTTGTGGCAATTCCTTAAAATCTTTGCGGTCAACACCTTCTTTGGCATCAAACTGTGAGAAAACAATATTCCACACTTCGATATAACGATCATTTTCCATCTCTTCGAAGAATAATTTCTCACCTAAGTGTTCAGGGTCATACTTCTCTCCTCTATCATAGAAGATTTCTGAGTCAGGACCACATGGTCCTTCACCGATTTGCCAGAAGTTATCATAGGTCTTTAAGATATGACTAGGGTCAATCTTAATCTCTTCTGTCCAAATGCGATAAGCTTCTTCATCATCGGTATAGACAGTGACATATAAGCGTTTAGGATCAAAACCAATCCAGTTTTCACTAGTCAAAAATTCCCATGCGAATTTTAAGGCATCTTCTTTAAAGTAATCACCAATAGAGAAATTACCTAACATTTCAAAGAAGGTATGATGTCTAGCTGTTTTACCGACATTTTCAATATCATTAGTTCTAATTGATTTTTGAGCATTACAGATGCGATTAGAACGAGGTTTTTCTCTGCCATCAAAATACTTCTTTAAGGCAGCCACACCCGCATTAATCCACAGTAGTGTCGGATCATTTAAAGGAATGAGACTAGCTCCCGGCTCTACCATATGTCCCCTTTGGGCAAAATAATCGAGAAACATCTGTCTGACTTGATTTCCACTAAGTTCTTTCATTTTTTTCCTCCATAAAATAAAAAAGGCGCTACCAAGGGCGCATATGCGCGGTACCACCTATGTTTATAACTTAAATCTTTAACGCAGATATACGCTAGGTATTAGCTAGACTAGAAAGTAGCTTTCACCATATCCTTCTAAAGGTTTGCACCAAACACCTCATCTCTATATCGAAGAAATATAGTTACTCATCTTCCTTACGTACTTATTAATAATATAAAAATCTCTTCGATTTGTAAATAGAATTACATTTTTATAGACTCTTTTAAAAAGTGGATTAATGAAGTTTTCCTAAGCCTTTCTACTTGACTGATACCTTTAATAAAAGCATCTTTATTCCCCAAGATAAATAGCTTATGACTAGCTCTAGAAACAGCCGTATAAATGAGCTTCTTTTTAAGCATCATCAGATGACTTCTAGAGACTAGAAAAAAGACTAAGTCATATTCACTGCCCTGCGCCTTATGAACCGACACACAATAAGCTAAGGCGATATTATTTAAATCTTCTCTATCATATTCGACATAGTTATCATCAAAACTGGCGATGACTTTTTTCTCTTTGGTATCTATCATTTCTATAAAACCGATATCACCATTATAGACATCATCACTACTTTGATTTTTTAATTGGAGAATTTTATCATTTTCTCGATAGGTAAAGAAGCGAGTGTTGATTTCTCTTTTGATTTCTGATGGTGGATTATAAGTTTCTTGTAAGATGGTATTGGCTACGTCGATGCCAAGACTACCCTTATACATGGGTGATAATACTTGAATTTCTTCTAGTGAATAACCATTGGCTAAGGCGTCATCTATTATTTCAATGAGTTTTTCTTTGATGTTAATATTAGTTTCATCAATAAAGATGACATCATCCTTATAGCGACTAAAGTTGACATCTCCACTTAAGATATCGTTAGCTAGAGTGATGATATCACTCTTTTTGCTTTGCCTAAAGATGGTATTTAAGAAAGTGACATCAAACATTTCACTTTGAATCAACTCATGTAATAAGTTACCTGGTCCAACACTAGGTAATTGATTTTGGTCACCGATAATACATATCTTTTTGACGTTATAAAGAGCTAAAATCAATTTATAAAAGAGCCAATTATCGACCATAGAAAACTCGTCGATGATTAATATATCGATAAGTAAAGGATTATCAATGCCATAAGTAAAAGTATTAGTATCCTTATCCCACTTTAATAAAGAATGGATGGTTGAACTTTTTACTTTGCATAGCTCACTGATTCTTTTAGCTGCTCTGCCAGTTGGTGCAACAATATGCAGTTCATAGGTCGGATAGATGAGCTTAGAAGTTTCGACCATAGCCTTTACAATAGTCGTCTTGCCAGTTCCTGGTCCTCCAGTGATAATAGAAAAACGGTGCTTAAAGAAGGAATTAATCGCAGCATATTGTTTATCATCATAGACTATGCCTAATTTGTCCTCTAACTCTTCTATCTTTTCTTCTAGTTCCCTTTCATCATAATCAATTCTTTCATCGCTATTTAATTGATTTAAAAATCTAGCTATCTCTTTTTCAGCGATGAATTGTTGGAAGTGATAGTAACGATTATCTATTAAATAGATTTTCTTTTCTTTAATCGCTAAATCTAAGGCTCTATCAAAGTAGTCTATATCTTCATTCATCCTTTTGTAGTGAACTAATAAATCTTCATAGTAATGAAAGGTATTGCCACTTTTAAATGATAGATCACTAGCGATATAAGTTAATAAGGCGACAAGACGTCTATCATCATTTTTAGAAATCTCTATCTTTCTAGCTAATTCATCAGCTTTAATAAAACCTATGCCATAGATGTCATAGTATAAGACATAAGGATTTGTTTCAAAGGCCATTCTAGCTTCATGTTTATAATGAGCCATGATTAAATGAATTTCTCTAACGCTTAAACCAAGATTTAAAAAATAATAAAAATCTTCTTCCATCAGTGCATCATTGACTAGGACGCTGACGATTGTTTCTCTATCCTTATCATTTAAATCTATCTCTTTAATTCTCTCAGGTTCTTTCTTTAAGATATATAAGGTATCTTCTTTGAAATGTTCAACTACTTTAATAGCCTTTTTCTTGCCTATACCTTTAAATAAGTCGCTTGAAAGATAAGAGACTATCGCATCTAAACTATTGGGTAAAGCCTTCTTATAATAGGCTACGCTAAATTGAAAGCCATATTTGGCATGATTGACATATTCGCCATAAAGAAAATAATCGCTTTTAAAATCGATATCTTCAATCTTACCAGTTACGATGATATTGCCATCTGTCTTATCTTCAAAGCGATATACAGCATAATCATTATTAGTGTAGACTAAGCGTTTAAATTTTCCACTAATCTCTTCAATTAATTTTTCATCCATTATCTTTCAAATATTTTTTTAATAAGTCCTCTTTATCCTTACCACCAAGATAAGTCTTATCAATTACACCACCGCCAATGACAACATCATCTAGATATAATACGGCTTGTTGACCTATGGTCGTAGCTTTCATGAGCTCATAGGATGTGATATATAAACTATCATCATCAATGAATTTGGCATGCACTTTGATATCCTTTTGACGATATCTAAATTTAGCATTACAATCAAATTCTTTTTCTTTTATATTGAGAAGCTTGTTGAAACCGGTGACAAGGCACGCATCAGAATAAAGCCAATGATGGTCATCACTTGATGATAAATATAATTCATTTCTGTAGACATCTTTGCCGACACAGAAATATGGCCCTGTATTACCACCGATACCAAAGCCCTTTCTTTGGCCTATAGTATAATAATAAACTCCTTGATGTTTACCAATAACTTTCTTGGTATTGATATCGATAATATTCCCCTCTTTCATCGGAATATAGTTTTTTAAAAACTCCCGGAAATTTCTCTCCCCGATAAAACAAACTCCTGTCGAATCCTTCTTATCAGCAATGGCTAAATCTAAGTCATGAGCGATTTTACGCACCTCAGGTTTAGTTATATCACCTAGTGGGAAAAGTGAGCGTTCTAAAGCCTCATAAGCAATTTGTGCCAAGAAGTATGATTGATCCTTATTTATATCATAGGCCTTCATTAAAACATCTTTATCATTGATATGTCCCTTCTTACAATAGTGACCAGTAGCGATATAATCAAAGTTTAAATCTAATGCATAATGTAAAAAGGCATCGAACTTAATATATTTATTACAAAGGATGTCAGGATTAGGTGTTCTGCCCTTTTTATATTCATCGATAAAATTTTGAAAGACAGAATTCCAATATTCTTCTATATAATCAACTCTAAGCAAAGGCAAACCCAATTTGTTAGCTACCTTTAAAGCGTCATTATAATCCTTTTCTTGTGGACAGATATCATCATTGATAGTTGGATTGCCCAAGGTATCATTATTTAAAGCTGAATCCCAGTTACGCATAAAACAGCAGCTGACATCATGTCCTTGCTCACGCAAGAGATAGGCTGCTACTGCTGAATCGACACCACCTGATAAACCGACAAGAATTTTACTCATCTATTACACTCGTTTCTAACACTTCCACATTCTTCATATTTAGGACAAGTCTTGTCGCATTTAGCTAGATTGCGGAGTTCTTCTGGTATAAAGGCATCAATTTCTTCAGAGTCATATCCAATCTGAAAATTAGTATCATTCAGAATAATAGGACGTCTTAAAATAGATGGATTAGCAATTATGAAATCAACCAATTCATTCATTGACATATTATCGATATCATATTTATTCTCTTGGATAATCTTACTGCGTTTAGAAATAATATCTTCAGTTCCATTCTCTGAACGCATGAGTAAATATTTTACTTCGGTCTTGTTCAGTAAAACTTGAAAAATATTTTTCTCAATATAGGGCAAATTTCTCTCTTTAAGCCAAGCTTTGACCTTTCTACAAGAGGCACAACCTGGCGATGTATAAATGACTATCATAGCAAATACCTCAATAATAATTATAATCATCCTAAAATAAAAATTAAAGCTTAACCTTGAACTTAAGCCTTTAATATTTTAGAATGATTAAAAGTGAAGTAGATGTTATTTACTTAGAAAAGAGACATTGAAGTCGGTGAAAATCAATGACCTAAATAACATTGAATTGGGGCTTTTTTAAAATTAGAAGGCATGAGTCTTTTAACGGTATGCTCGTTATCGCAAAGAGTATAAAATTGGGTGGCACCACGACTATTCGTCCCATGGGCTACCTTTTTTATTGGGAGGAAACTATATGCAAAGAATGCTTTCAGGTATTAAACCTACAGGCCAATTGACTTTAGGAAATTATATTGGCGCTTTAAGAAATTTTGTTAAGTATCAAGATGATTATGAGATGATAGTATTTATAGCCAACTTGCACTGTATTACTGTCTATCAAGATCCAAAAGAATTACGTAAAAATCTCAAGGATGCTGTAGCATTATATCTAGCTTGCGGTCTTGATCCTAATAAAGCGACTATCTTCTTACAAAATGATGTCTTCGAACATGCAGAACTTGGCTATATTTTAGCTTGTAATACCTATTTAGGTGAACTTAATCGTATGACGCAATTCAAAGATAAGGTAGCTAAAAACGAGACTAATCTAACAGCTGGTCTTTATACTTATCCATGTCTTATGGCAGCTGATATCTTGTTATATGATCCAGATTATGTTCCAGTTGGCGACGACCAGAAACAACATGTAGAATTGACTAGAGATATAGCTATCCGTTTTAATCACAAGTATGGCGATACCTTTAAGACTCCAGAGCCTCTAGCTCAAAAAGTAGGTGCTCGCATCATGTCTTTAAGCGATCCGTCTAAGAAGATGTCTAAATCCGAACATGGTGATAAGGGCTGCATCTATCTATTAGATGATTTAAATGTCGCTAGAAAGAAAATCATGTCAGCTGTCACTGATTCCTATGGTGAAATTAAACTCGATAAGGCTAATCAACCCGGCCTATACAATCTGATTGAAATCGCTGCAGCTTTAGAAAATATTCCGATGGAAGATGTCGTCGAAAGATTTAAAGGTCAAGGTTATGGTGTTTTAAAAACCTATGTCGCTGATGTCGTGGTCAATGAATTAGCGAATATTCAAGAGCGGTACAATGATATTATCGCTTCAGATATCATTAAAGATGTCTTAAAAGATGGCGCTACAAAAGCTTCATATATAGCTCATAAAAAGATTTTAAAAGTCAGAAAAAAAATTGGACTAGAAATTCGCTAGTCCAATGGTTTTTGATAATAATTACCGATCACTCTCTCTGTCTTTTGAATATTGATAAAGGCCTTGGCATCAGCTGCTAGAACAGAGTTGATGACATCCCTAGTCTGGAAAGAGTTGACGACGGTATAAAGAACTGTTTTATTTTGATGTAAAAATGCTCCCTCGGCTTTAATCTCAGTTATGCCATGGCGAGTATTTTTTAATACGCTGTCAACTACCTGCTCAGGCTTATTGGTGATGATAGTTAAAGTCTCCATGGTATAACGCTTATGCATACGTTTGACTACTTGAGTTGAACAGAATTGAAGGATAATTGAATAGAGGGCTATATCCCATCCATAGATGACTCCTGCAATCGCCAAGACAACAAAGTTGCCATACATGACATAGGTCCAAATAGATTGATGATAACGATTTGAAACATAGATGGCAATAAAGTCGACACCCCCACTGCTGGCATTATGAGACAAGGCAATACCAACACCAACACCATTGATAATACCGCCAAAGACCGCAAGCAAAATTGGATCACTCACACTGATGAGTTGTGGGAAGGTAGCTGAAAATAATGATACTAAGGCATATTGAATGATAGAGAAGATAGTGAATCTTCTTCCGATAGTTTTAAATACGATAATGGTTGGAAACAGATTTAATAAAATATAGACTACACCAAAAGGTATGGTGATATTTAAAAAGTCTGCACTTAAGTCACAAATGATACGCGAGATGCCAGAAAAGCCAGCGGGATATAGCTTTTGGGGCATAGAGAAACTAGTGAGCGATATCGCTTGAATGGCCGCTGATACATTGACCCAAAACAACATCATTAGATCTTTTTTTAGGTTTTCTAAGTTATTATTCATCTTCCCTATCCTTTATATCTTCGTTAAGTTTACCATTATTAATATTATTAAATCTACTAATAATTTTACGACTTGTCGTTTTGAGATTGTCAAAATCTTCGACAAGATTATTATAATCTTTATCTAGTTTATTAACTCTCTCATCAAAACGCTTAAATTCTATCGCTAATTGACTCACACTTGCAAGTAAATCTTTAGCGATTTTTTCTTTTCTATGACCGATATAGATATTTTTAATCGCTGTGATATAGGCCATGAGGCTAGTAGGCGATACAAGATAAACATGTTTAAGATAGGCATAGTCTACCATATCTGTAAAATTGTTGAAGATTTCCATATAGATGGCTTCAGCCGGTATAAACATTAAAGCCATGGGTGTAGTCATATCATCAAGAATATATTTCTTACTTATGGCGTCGATATGATTTTTGATATCTTTTTTAAAGTCCTTACTAGCTTTAAATTTATCTTCATTTTCATCATATATTCTTCGATAGTTTTCTAAGGGAAATTTTGAATCTATAGCTAGAAAGAAATCTTCATCATTTAAGAAGATAACTGCATCAGCAATACTTCCATTGGCTAATTTATATTGTCTTTGATAAAGCTCATTATCTTTTCCATATGCCACTTCTAATAGCGAATATAATTCTATCTCCCCAAAGACACCTCTTGCCTTTTTATCTTGCAAGATAGCTTCAAGTGAGACAATATCTTTAGATAATTCAGCAAGACTTTCTTGCGTCTTGTCAATTCTTGCCATATGGGCATTGATATTGGCAAACAGTTCATTTTGACTTTTGGCCGAATTAAAAAGACTAGTATGTAGATTAGTCTCTAAACTATTAAAACGTTTATCGGTCCTATCGTGAAAAAGATTAAAATCATCTTGAACTTTAAGTTCTAGTTCACCCATTTCCTTTGCGATTTTTGTCTTGATATCATCAATAGATTGTGACATGCGATAGTTGTTATCGCTTTGACTGTTATGATAGAAATTAAATTCTTCTTTGATGAAACGCTTCAACTCATCATTTTGTCTTTTAGTCTTACTATTGATTTGAAGAGTATAAAAAAGCAGGAAGATAATGGCGATGATGATTAAAGATAGTACTATAAATATAAGATTTTGATTTTCCATAATCGTATTATAAGTTAATAATTATCTATCGAATTAAAAGTATTGATAAAATAATGCTTAATATACGTTTTCATTATCATCATTTGTCTTTTAATGATGCGATAATTGACATGGATATCTAAGTAGATATCATTTTGAAATAAGAGCCTAGTCGTACTAGTATCTATCGGCTTATAAGATAAAAGTTTAGTATAGTTAATGAGTGCAATATCTGAAGCCTTATAAGAGCGAGTCCTCAAATAGTAGATATGATACTTATTCGATATTACTAAAGGTAAAACTTTAGAATAAGAAGTATAATAAGTCATCGCTTTATTTCTGCCTTCGATACTAGAGCCATAGTAAAGGCATAAAGCCTTTAAAAAACGATATAAGTTTTGATTAAGTTTTAGATAATTGCCCTTACTATCAAGGCAAAAATCATTAGATAAATATAAATATTCCTGCATAACATATTATTACAGGAATAATCGCTATTTCCTATTCATCTTCATTTTCATTATAGTTGATTAGACCTTTGATACGTGTCATAGTCGAAGCGCTGGCATGGTCGAATAAGAAGCTAAATAGAAGACGAATGGCAAAAAGAGATATTAGAACCAGAACGCCCAAAGACATATAATCATTAAAATTTTCTAACATTTACCCTTCCTCCTCATGTAGTTTATTGTAGAGATTATTGGCTACATCACTAGGCAATATCTCTTTTAATTCTTCAAGACTCGCCTGACGCATAGCAGCAATACTGTTATACTTTCTTCTCAATATAAGTTTGCGCTTGTCACCTAGTCCTTTAACATCATCCAAGATAGATTTGATACTAGATTTTGAGCGCAACTTGCGATGATAGCTAATTGCAAATCGGTGAACTTCATCTTGCATATTAGTCAGGAAGAAAAACAGATTAGAATCCTTCCTGACTTCGATTATATCACAGTCGTCATTCATTAAATATGAGGTATTATGATGTTCGTCCTTACCTAAACCAACTAATGTGATATCTAATTGCAAACTTGATAAAACTCTCTTAGCGACATTGATTTGATTCTTAGCGCCATCGACGATGATGAGATCAGGTTTGTCTAAGTTATCTTTAATAAGTCTAAAATAACGGCGATATAAGACTTCTTCCATCGACTTCAAGTCATCAGCTCCATTTTCTAATTTATAGAGACGATAAGCTTTCTTCAGAGGTTTAAAGTCTTCGTAGACAACCATAGCTGCAACTGTATTTTTGCCAGCTGTATGCGAGTTATCGAATAATTCTATACGTCTAATATCTTTATTAAAGATACGTTTAAATTCATCTTTTACATCAAGATTAAAATTTTCGCTCTTTTCAATGATAGAACGGTTTTGTTCCAAAAAAGTCATGGCATTTAACTTAGCTTTTTTTAATAATTCTCTTTTATGCCCTCTTGTGGCTGTTAAAACATTAGAATCAAAAGCCTCATTTAAAAATGGTAAGATATCGTTATCGACATATAGTTTCTTGGGATGAGGATTGATATTATAGAATTGATAGATATAAGAAGTGACGAAATTTTGAGGGTCACCAATCAAATAGTCGATGAAGTGATGAGAGTTTAATAGACGACCATCACGAATAAATAAACCAACTATGGCAATATACCCATCCTTATAATCATAAGAAAAAATATCAAATGATTCTTTATTTTTTAAATCAACATCCTGTCTCAAGATGATATGCTCAATATCATTAATCATATCTCGACATTCAATGGCCTTTTCAAAATTTAAAGTATCACGATAATCATTCATTTCTTTTTTGAGATTATTGACGACATCTTTGACATCACCACTCAAAAAAGAAGTGATACTATCTTTAATTCTTTCACATTCTTTATCATCTACATCATAGCGACAATAACCGAGGCATAAATTGATATGATAATATAGACAGAGGTCTTTTTTAAGATTTTGACACTTTCTTGTCTTAAACAATTTATTAATTAAATCAACGGTATTTCTGGCTGCTAAGACATCAGGATATGGCCCGAACAATTTGCCCTTATACTTACTATTCTTTTTTAAACGCACTACTGATACATAGGGTATCTTATCTTCAGCTACAAGTATGTATGGATAGGACTTATCATCCTTAAAGACAATATTAAATTCAGGATCATACTCCTTGATGAGATTATATTCAAGAATTAGAGCTTCTTTTTCACTTTTAGTGACAATGTAGTCAAAGTCAACAATATTAGAGACCAGTTTTGTCGTCTTGTAGTCATGGGCGCCCTTAAAATAGGAATTTACTCTATTTTTTAGGTTAATGGCTTTACCAACATAGATGATAGTACCATTTTTATTTTTCATCAAGTAACAACCTGGTCTTTTAGGAAGTGTTGATAATTTATCTTTTAAATTCATGTTTGTAATTCAACTATTGTAATAGCTGAACCTCCATCATCATAATTAGCCAAGTGATAGTCCTTCACAAAGCTCAACTTTTTTAATTTATTATGTACAGCCATCTTTAGGCGTCCTGTACCTATGCCATGAACAATTCTCACGCTAGTCATCTTAGCAGCATAGGCATCATCTAGATATTTCTCTAGAAGTGGCATAGCTTCTTCTATGCGCATGCCCACTAGTACTAATTCTCTATTAACTCTAGCCTTTTTGATTTTAGGTTTGTATTCAGATACTTGTCTACGCTTTGGCATTTTAGTCAAAGAATTTAGTTTAGTCTTAATCTTGATACCATTGATATTGATACTAGCATTATTGCCACTAATCTCAATGACTTCACCAATCTGTTCAGAATCCCTAATTCTGACATTGTCCCCTACTTCAATTTTATTATCTTTGGTTTCAATTAGTTCTTCTTCGCGTAAACTGTCTAGTTCTTTGATTAATTTTGTTTTATTAATCTTAGTTTCATTATTAGCTAATCTATTAATTTCTGCTATCTTTTCATCGAGATATGTATTTATTTTTACCTGATATTCCTCTAAGATACTTTGTTTACTTAATTCGATAGCCTGTAACTTCTTTTCATAGTCAACCTTAATCTTAGAACTCTCCAAAACTTTTTGATTTAATTCTTCATTTAAAATCTTATTGCGGCTAATCTCTTCTTCTAAAGCTTTGAGCAATTTCTCTTGGGCAGTCGCATTATTTTTGATATATTCATCTGCTTTATTAACTAATTCTTTATCGTCTAAGTAATAAGAAGCTATCTTTAAGGCATTAGAAGAACCAACAGAATTTTCGATGTAGTGATAAGTTGGTATGAGCTTATCTTCATCAAAACTTACAGCTGAGACAAGAATTGCATCGTTGTGCATAGCAAAATTCTTTAATTCGTCAAAGTGCGTAGTCAAGACAAAATTGCAATGGATAGAAAGCAATTTCTCGACGATAGCAATAGACAAGGCTTGAGCTTGTTTAGGCTCAGTACCATTACCTAATTCATCGATTAATACCAGTGAGCGACTAGTGATATGATTTAAAATCTCATTTAGTTTGTCAAGTTGAGAAGAGAAAGTGCTGAGTGAACTCTCTAAGGATTGATTATCATCGATATCGACATAAATGCCATCGTAGATAGGCACGATAGCCTTAGAACCAATAATCGGTATACCAAGATAAGTCATCAAAACAGATAAACCTATTAGTTTTAAAGATACAGTCTTGCCACCAGTATTAGCACCACTGATTAATATACCTGCATATTCATCTTTTAATTCATAAGTATTAGCCACTACCTTCTTAATATCGATTAAAGGATGGCATACTTCTTCTAGTAATAAATATCTTTCATTTGTAATATCAGCTAAAACTCCATCATGACTTATGCCGTATTGAGCCTTCGCAAAGATGACATCTAATAAAGTTAGAGTTTCAAAATTAGATTCATATAAATTAGCGATAGTTGAAATGAGATAAGATGCACTGACTAGTATCTTTTCTATCTCTTCATCTTTTTTAATATTTATTTCTATCTTGGCATTATTTAAATCAACAAATTCTTTAGGTTCGACATAAGAAGCTTGCCCAGAGGCAGATGATCCATGTAAGAAGCCTTCATATTTATACTTATCAGAATTCTTTAATAGGAAAGAAAGTCTATCATCACGATAAAAGATATTATCTTCTTGTAAAGAAGTGGCATATTTATCCATGAAAGACTTCGCTCTTGTATTCAATTCTTGTGATATTTTAGTCTCCTCTTCATAGAGACTAGTTAATTTAGCACTAGCATTTTTACTAATCTTGCCATTGATATCGATGATATTATCAATTTTATTGAAGACATTGTAGTCAATATTAATAGAATCCGTATATTCTTTTAAGATATCTAATTCTTCTATCTTATCAAAAGTCTTTTTAATCCTTAGACATGTCTTATGGAAATTTAGACAAGCTAAAAGTTCAAAAGGACTTAAGGCCTGACCTTTTGTCGTCTTATATAAGTATGGCCTTACATCTTCAATCCCATAAAAATTGATACTATATTCTTTCTTTAGAAGTTTCATTGCCTCGCTTGTCATCTCGATATTACGGCGTATCATCAAAGGATTGTAGTCTACTACACTACTCATAATAGATGCCTGCGAGGCTTCAAAATTAGCATTTTGGGCAACAATAGCTAAGACTTCTTTTAGTTCTAAGCCATCGTATTTTAAATTATTCATGAATGATACCCTGCTCTTGCATCCAAATCACAAAGGCAGCCCTAGCTTCATCTATATCTCCAAATTCATTAGCAGCCCCCTTTAATAAGTCATCGCCAATATGTTCGCTGATGAACAATAAGGCTTCATTAGAAAGATTATTTATATGTTTAATGAGAGTATTTTCCTTAATTTCTTGGCCATTGGCAAAAAATGGCATCGAAAGCAATACCGAGAAGATCAAAACCCATATTGTCGCATTTATTAAGCCAAAAACTGAACCTAATAGACGATTGAAGAAACCGATGATAGGCAATTTAGAAATCGATTTGAAGATCGATAATAATAGGCCAATAATTATTCTGACAATAATCAAGACAATTAAAAACCAGATGACATTATTCAAGATTGGCACAAACATCACAGCCATGAGTTCCTCACCGATATTCTGCAAGGATTGTATCTCAAAGATAGGAAAGTGCTCAGCGAGTATCGGTGAGATAAACCATGAGATAAAAAATGATAAGACAAAACCTAAAAAGCTTAGCAGTTCATATAAAAAGCCTTTGCGATACGCTTGAATGATTAAGAATATATATAAAACTATAATTAGAATATTGATTACTATAAATAGTGATGATGGAATTGTCATGATATTTCCTCCCCTTCACAATTGTAAAAGAAGCAATTTATTTTCGCAATATTTGTGTTAAGATGATTCCATGAATACTTTTAGTTTAAAATTAACTGACGAACAGATAGATAAATTAAAAAAGACCTTTAAAGATGCCGAAGCAGTAAATAATAATGAATATATAGATAAATTATATAAACTAAGTGATTGTACAATCAGCATTTATACTAATAATAAAGTGGTCTTTCAAGGCAAAGATGCCTTTATCTACGCTAGCTCGTTTATACCTAAAAAAAATATCGATATGGCTGGCTCAGATGAAGTTGGAACCGGTGATTACTTTGGCCCAGTATGCGTTGTTGCCTGTATTGTCCAAATCAAAGATTATGATTGGTTGAGCAAATATCAAATCGTCGATTCTAAGAAATTATCTGATGAAAAAATCTTGGAGCTTGCGCCTATCCTCATGAAGAACTTACCCTACTCTTTACTGATATTAGATAATGAAAAATATAACGAGGTCCAAAAGACTAATCACATGGTTCAAATCAAAAGCAAGATGCACAATCAAGCTTATGTCAATTTAATTCATAAGGGATATAAACTGCCTAAGGCTTGTTATGTCGATCAATTTGTAGCTAAGGATACTTACTTTAAATATCTCTTGAATGAGAAAGAAGTCTTTCACGATTTGATATTTGAAACTAAGGCTGAAGATAAATATATCGCTGTCGCCTGTGCTTCCATTATCGCTCGCTATGCCTTTATCAAATCAATGGATAAATTATCAATGACTTATGATATGAGTTTCCATAAAGGAGCTGGTAGTTTAGTTGATGAAGATGCCAAGGCCTTTGTGAAAAGATATGGCTATAATGCGCTTAAAAAAGTAGCTAAGTTACATTTCAAAAATACCGAAAAAATTAAGAATTAAAAAGCTATAGAAATAACAAATATCAAATCTATAGCTTTTTATTAATCTTAGTTAGACTTATTAGCGTTTTTTACGATGACGTCGTGTGCTCCGCCTTCGACAATAGAAGTAGAAGAAACTAGTGTAAGTGTAGCTTTTTCTTGGAATTCTTTAATTGTCAAGGCACCACAGTTACACATTGTCGATTTAATCTTAGCAGTCGTGATAGCGACATTATCTTTCAAGAGACCAGCATAAGGAACATATGAATCGACTCCTTCTTCAAAAGATAATTTCTTTTGACCACCTAAATCATATCTTTGCCAGTTTCGAGCACGGTTAGAACCTTCGCCCCAATATTCTTTATAATATGAGCCATTAATCATAACTTTATCTGTAGGTGATTCTTCAAAACGTGAGAAGTAGCGACCCAACATTACAAAGTCAGCACCCATAGCTAGAGCTAGAGAAATGTGATGATCAAAGACGATACCTCCATCAGAACAGATAGGAACATAGATACCTGTCTTTTCATAATATTCATCACGAGCCTTAGCGACATCGATAACAGCAGTAGCTTGACCACGACCTATACCCTTAGTTTCACGAGTAATACAGATAGAGCCGCCGCCAATGCCAATCTTGATGAAGTCAGCTCCAGCATCCGCTAGGAAACGGAAACCATCAGCATCAACGATATTGCCGGCACCAACCTTAACCTTATCGCCATATTCTTTCTTAATCCAAGCGATAGTATCTTTTTGGAAGTCAGTAAAACCTTCTGATGAGTCGATACATAAGACATCGACACCAGCCTTAATGAGGGCAGGAACTCTTTGTTCGTAGTCTCTGGTATTGATACCAGCGCCAACTAAGAAACGTTTATGTTCATCTAATAATTCATTCGGATGGTCTTTATGAGAGTCATAGTCTTTACGGAAGACCATATAGACAAGACTTCCTTCGTCATCAACGATAGGCAATGTATTTAATTTCTTTTCCCAAATCAAATCATTACATTCACTTAAATCTAGAGATACATGTCCATAGATTAAATCTTTAAGTGGAGTCATGTATTTAGAAACTGGATCATCTAAGTCGACATGGCCAATACGATAGTCACGACTAGTGATAATTCCTAATAGTTTGCCATGATTACCACCATCATCAGTAACTGCGACAGTTGAATGTCCTGTCTTTTCGATGAGGGCTAATAACTCTCTTAAACTTTGCTCTGGTTTGATATTAGAATCAGATATTACAAAGCCTGCCTTATATTTCTTAACATTTCTGACCATTTCTGCTTGGTCTTCAATACTTTGTGAACCATAGATGAATGATAAGCCACCCTCTTTAGCTAAAGCGATAGCCATCTTATCATTAGATACTGACTGCATGATAGCACTGACCATCGGAATCTTTAATTCTATTTCACTTTTTTCTCCTTTTTTAAATCTTACTAGTGGTGTACTAAGACTAACTTTATCAGGAGTACAATTACGAGATGAATAACCTGGTACTAATAAATATTCATTGAATGTTCGAGATACATCTTTAAAGTATTTTGCCATTTTGTTTTCCCTTTCATTTTCAAATATGATAGCACATTAGATTTTAAAATGCACGATAAAACGGATTATTTATGATATAATTGTACAAGCTGAAAGGAAATAAATCATGAAACTTAAAGATGCCTATTTTTATACCCTCAGAGAAGATGCTAAAGATGAGGATTCAATTAGTGGTAACTTATTAGTTAAAGCCGGTTATATCAAAAAAACTAGTGCCGGCATCTATATGATGTTACCTTTAGGATTAAAAGTACAAGAAAAGATAGAGGCAATAATTCGTAAACATATGAATTCGTATAATTGCCAAGAGATAAAAATGCCGGCCCTCATAGCTCAGGAATACTATGAAAAATCTGGTCGTATGGCTAATTTTGGACCAAGTATCTTTCGTTTAAAAGATCGCTCAAATAAGGATTTAGTCTTAGGACCTACCCATGAAGAACTATTTGTCTTAGCTGCTAAGTCAATGATACGTTCTTATAAGAATATGCCATTTAATCTCTATCAATTCCAAGATAAGTACAGAGATGAGCCTAGAGCTCGTTTTGGCCTAATTCGTGTCAAAGAATTTGTTATGAAGGATGCTTATAGCTTCGATGCCGATGAAGAAGGACTAGATGTCTCTTATCATAAGATGGTCGATGTCTATAAGAAGTCCTTTGATGAAATGGATTTAGACTATCGCATTGTCAAAGCTGATACAGGTGTTATGGGTGGCCTATTATCCGAAGAATTCCAAGCCATTACTCCTATCGGTGAAGATACAGTCGTATATTGTGATGATTGTGGATTTTCTTCAAACCTTGAAATATGCGAATGCGTTAATGAAGATGTGCCTGCTACTTTAATATATAAGGAAAAAGAATTAGTACATACCCCAGATGCCAAGACTATTGAAGAAGTATGTGAATTCCTCAAAGAAGATAAGAATAAATTTGTTAAGACTCTAATATATCTTTGTGATGGTAAACCATATGCCGTATTAGTCAGAGGTGATAGAGAAGTTTCTGAAACTAAGTTACAAAAGTTCTTAAAGGTTAATGAAGTAGCCTTAGCTGACAATGAAACAGTTGAAGAAGTAACTGGCGCTAAAGTTGGTTTCGCTGGACCTGTTGGCATAAAATGCCCTGTCATTGTCGATAATGAAGTAAGTAAGATGCAATACTATATCACAGGTGCCAATAGGACAGACCACCACTATATTAATGTATCTAACAGTGATTTTATCGCTAATGGCATTGGAGATATCCGACAAGCATGCC
>CASEQH010000057.1 GCA_949290085.1 uncultured Bacillota bacterium
AGCTATGAAATGTACTCCTGCCCATGATCCAAATGACTATCAGATTGCTTTGCGTCATCATTTAGATATGCCTATCTGTATGAATGAAGATGCGACGATGAATGATTTATGTCAGGAATTTGTCGGACTAGATCGTTTTGAATGTCGTGATAAATTAGTAGCTAAATTTGAAAGCGAAGGATGTCTAGAAAAGATTGAAGATATCGTTCATAGTGTAGGACATTCTGAAAGGACTAATTGTATTGTAGAACCATATCTATCTGATCAGTGGTTTGTCAAGATGAAACCACTAGCTGAAGCAGTTCTAGAATGTCAAAAAGATGAAAAGACTAAGATTAATTTCTATCCTAAACGCTTTGAAAAGACCTTTGAGCGTTGGCTAGAGAATGTTGAAGACTGGTGCATATCTAGACAATTGTGGTGGGGACATCGTATTCCGGTTTGGTATCATAAAGAAACCGGTGAAATTTATTGCGCTGAACAAGCACCTGAAGATATTGAAAACTATGTCCAAGATGAAGATGTCTTAGATACTTGGTTCTCTAGTGCATTATGGCCATTTTCTACTTTGGGTTGGCCAGATGAAACAGCTGATTTAAAGCGCTATTTCCCTACATCATGTATGGTTACTGGCTATGATATCATCTTCTTCTGGGTGGCTAGAATGGCCTTTAGTGCTCGTCATTTCTTGAACGATGTACCATTTAAAGATTGTTTAATCCATGGCATTATTCGTGATGAAAAGGGTCGTAAGATGTCTAAATCTCTAGGTAATGGTATCGACCCTATCGATGTCATTAATAAGTATGGCTGTGATTCCTTAAGACTCTTCTTGCTTACTAATTCTAGTCCAGGATTAGATATGAATTTCTCTACTACCAAGACGGAAGCAGCATGGAATTTCATCAATAAATTATGGAATGCATCTCGCTATTGTCTGATGAATATCGATGAGAATTTTGTCCGCGATGAAAATCTTTTAAGTCTAGAAACCGACCATTGGATTATAGCTAAGCTAAACCATATCATCAAACAAGTATCCATGAATTTAGATCGTTATGAATTTGGTATCGCTGGTAATGAACTCATTAACTTTGTCTGGAATGACTTCTGTTCATCATTTATTGAATTTAGTAAATCAGCATTAAATAGTGATGATTTAGAAGTTAAGAATCATACTTTATCTGTCTTACTTTACGTCTTAGAAAAAACTCTAATTCTCTTACATCCATTTATTCCTTTTGTGACAGAAGAGATATATCAACAGATTTATGATACAGAGCATTCAATTACAATCGCTGATTGGCCAAAGCCTTATGAAGGTATTGATGAGAGCAAAGCTAATTCTATTGATGTATTAAATGAAATCATTTTAATCACTAGAGAGATTAGAAGTGAAAATGATTTAAAGCCATCTAAAGAATTAAAAGTAGTTATTGAAGCTAACATGGATATCAATGATTCTTTAAAAGCAATTTTATATAAGATGTGTAAACTTATTGTAGTAGATGGCATTGAAGGTGAAACGCTAGTAAGACCTATCAGCAACGGTAAGATTATCTTTGAATTAAATGAAATTGTTGATAAAGAAAAAGAGATAGCTAAGCTAGAAAAACAATTAGAATTCTACCAAAAAGAGATTAAAAGGGGAGAATCGATTTTATCTAACGCTTCTTTCTTAGCTAAGGCCCCTGAGAGTAAGGTTGAAGAAGAAAAAAATAAATTAGAGAATAATAAAAATTCATTAGATGTCGTTTTAGCTAAATTAAAGGAGCTCAAGTAATATGAAGAAATCAACTAAGAGATTATTATCACTAGTTGGCATAGGTGCAGTTGGTGCCCATGCCTCACTTAGCATAGTAGCTAATGAGCTTTTTAATGAGATGTTTGTGGTTGACAAGACTTATCTTGATAAAGATATTGCCGATTTTTTGCCTAGTGAAGAAATTAAAAATAAGTATCTAGAGCAGATTGATGAGCAAGTTGACTGGTATACCAAGGTAGCAAAAATGAATTTACAGATTGAAAGCTATGATGGTTATAAATTAGATGGTACCTTACTTCAAATAAATGATGAACATCGCTATATGATACTAGTACATGGCTTTTCTTCTGATCGCTACATTCTTCTCAAGCAAGCCTATGAATTCGCTAAAAGAGGCTTTAATATTTTGATGTATGACCAACGAGCTTATGGTAAGTCTGAAGGCGAATATACAACCTTTGGTTTTAAGGAACATCTCGATTTAATCCAGTGGATAAACAAGCTTAAAGAGCTAGATTCTAGCGCTAAAATAGGTCTTTATGGTGTATCAATGGGAGCAGTTAGTGTGATGTTGGCACTAGGAACTAAACTTGATGAAGCAGTATGTTTTGCGGTTGAAGATTCTGGCTATGCCTCGTTAGAAGCCCAATTATCTTATAGCTTATCTAAGCATCAGATTCGCTTTAAGAGTTTAGTTTTACACTATATGGAAAGGATGATTAAAAATAGATTGGGCTTTAGTTTTGAGGATGTCAAAGCCATTGAAGCTTTAAAGCGTAACGATATTCCTATTTGTTTTGTCCATGCTAAAGATGATGATATAGTTTTATATGATAATGCGAATGAATTATATTATGCTAATCATGGTAAGAAAGCTATTTATCCTATAAGTTCTAGTGGTCATGCCTATGCTTGTTATGAAGATGACTACTTTGATGACTTAATGGAATTTATTGAGAAGTATATTTAAAGGAAGTACACATGAAAAATTTTCTAAAAGAATTTAAAGATTTTGCGATGCGAGGAAATGTCCTCGACCTCGCGATTGGTGTTATCATAGGTAATGCCTTTACAGCCGTAGTTAATTCATTAGTCAATGATATTATTATGCCTTTATTCGCTAATTTAACAGGTAATATCTCATTTGCTGATTTATCTATTGTCTTAAATCCATATTCAGGTGGAACTATCACTTGGAATTATGGTAATTTCATCCAAACTATCGTCAATTTCTTAATCATAGCCTTCTCTATTTTCTGTGCCATTAAACTGATGAATGCCTTTGTGCGCAAGCGTAAAGAAGAAGATGATAAGAAGGAACCAGTAGTCTCTGATGAAGTTAAGGCCTTAAGAGAGATTATTGAGATTCTAAAGGAAGAAAAAGCTTCTTAATTGACAAAGCCTTAAATTTGTAATATAAATTTTTTAGAAACATTGATTAAGATACGACATTATATATCTTGATTTAGAGAGATTACGGTTGGTGAAAGTAATTGAAAAGAATATAGTGTTACTACTTATGAGTTGCTAATTAATAACTAGCCGTATAGCTCGCGTTAAGAGTAAAAGTAAAAATAAGGTGGTACCGCGCATATGCGCCCTTGGTAGCGCCTTTTTTATTTCAGAAAGGAAAAGGATACTTATGATCAATATTAAAGAGAACGAAAGATTATCTATTTTGAATCACAGTTGTGCCCATTTATTAGCACAAGCTATATCGCATCTATATCCTAATGCCAAGTTCTGGGTAGGGCCGGTAATCAGCGAAGGTTTTTATTATGATATCGATTTAGGTGATGAAGTAATTAGAGAAGAAGACTTAGCTAAGATTGAAAAAGAAATGAAGAAAATAGCTAAGGATGGCAAGAGAATTGTTCGTCATGAAATTTCTAAACAAGAAGCTTTAGAGATGTTTAAAAACGATCCATACAAGATTGATTTAATCAATAATATGGATGAACATGATACAGTTATATCTTGTTACAGCCAGGGGGACTTCACTGATTTATGTCGTGGCCCACACGTTGAAAGTGTCAAAGAACTCAAACATTTTAAATTGTTGAAGGTATCAGGAGCTTATTGGAAAAATGATGCCAATAATAAAATGTTACAAAGAGTTTATGGAATCTGTTTTGACAGTGAAGAGGCTTTAAATGAACATTTAATGCTATTAGAAGAAGCTAAAAAGAGAGATCATAAGAAACTAGGTAGGGAATTAGAACTATTCATGATTTCTGAATATGCACCTGGTATGCCATTCTTATTACCTAATGGTATGATAATGCGCAATATACTAGAGAATTTCTGGTATGAAGAACATACTAAAGAAAACTATGTCTTTGTTAAGACACCTATCATGATGTCTAGAGAATTATGGGAGACTTCAGGACACTGGGAAAACTATCGTGAGAATATGTATACTACTCAAGTAGATGAAAGAACATTCGCTATTAAGCCAATGAATTGCCCAGGGGGAATCTTAGTTTATAAAAATGGTTTACATTCATATAAGGATTTGCCTATTCGTATGGGTGAACTTGGATTAGTTCATCGTCATGAAGCTAGTGGTGCCCTCAATGGCTTATTCCGTGTGCGCAGCTTCACTCAAGACGACGCTCATATCTTTATGCGTGATGATCAAATAGAAGATGAAGTAGTATCCTTAATCAACTTTATCGATAGAATTTATTCAGTCTTCAATTTAAAATATACAATTGAATTATCAACTAGACCATTTGAGAATTATATCGGAGATATAGCTGTATGGGACAAGGCTGAAGAAGCTCTTAAAAAAGCTTGTGAAAAGGCAGGAAGAGAATGTAAGATCAATCCAGGTGATGGAGCTTTCTATGGTCCAAAATTAGACTTCCACATTCAGGATTCATTAGGCCGTGTATGGCAATGTGGTACTATCCAATTAGATATGAATTTACCAGAGCGTTTCGATTTACATTATATTGATGCTGATGGAAATAAGAAACGTCCACTCATGTTGCATCGTGTAATTTATGGTTCTATTGAACGCTTTATGGGTATCTTGATTGAGCATTATGGTGGAGCCTTCCCATTATGGTTAGCACCTAAGCAGATTAGAATTATTCCAGTTCATCAAACATTGCACTTAGATTACGCCTTAAAAGTTAAAGAAACTTTTGAATCAGAAGGGCTTAGAGTATCAATTGATGACAGAAATGAGAAGCTTGGCTATCGTATCAGAGAAGCTCAAATTCATAAGATTCCTATTCAAATCGTTGTGGGTGATGGCGAGATGAACGAAGGAAATGTAAACATTCGACGCTTTGCATCTAAGGACAGCGTATCACTAAAATTAGAAGATGCTGTTAAACAATTTAAGAAAGAAGTAGAGGATAAAGAATATGTACATTAAACGTCTATTTGCCTTCTTGGTAATCTTACTAGTGTTAGCCGGATGTCGTCCAGCCACTCCAACAAGCACTGAAGAAACGATTAATTTCTCTATCATCTCTCCAAGTGGTGCACCCGCTTTGTCATTACTAGACTTTGTTGGAGATGAAACAGTAAATTATGAGATTGTCGATGGCAGTGATGTTTTAGCTGCGGAATTTACTTCACAAGAAAGTGACTTTATCATTGCTCCTGTCAATCTAGGTGTCAATCTCATCAATAATGGTGCTCAATATACTCTAGTATCGGTTTTAACTTGGGGCAATTTACATCTTGTAGGAACTAGTGAACATCTAAATACTAATACCATTGCTGCCTTTGGCGAAGCAGCTGTACCAGGTCGTGTATTAGGTGTAGTAGGGGATGTATTTGAAGGCATAACTATCGATTACTATAACTCAGTACAAGAAGTATCTGCGGCCTTACTTGCAGGACAATATAATGCTGCTGTCTTAGCTGAACCATACCTCACAATGACTCAAAACCAATGGGCTAGCAATAATGAAGGTGAACTCTATGAGATATATGACATACAAGAACTTTACAAAGAGGAGACTGGTATGTCTTCATATCCACAAGCGGCTCTTTTTGTAAAAACTTCGCTAGTTCAATCAAATCTTCAAGACATCATGAATTTTGCCAATAAGATGCAAACTTCAATCACTAACTACAACAACAATCCTGAAGCTTTATCAGCTAGAATTGATGAAGTAGATTTAAGTGTATTAGGTTTTGCCAATCCTGATTTAATTAAACAAGCTTATAGTCGTATGGCTTTAAATTTTGTCTATGCTTATGACTGTGTAGATGAAATTGATACTTTCCTCGACTTATTTGAAATCGAATTAAAATCATCAAGTTATATTGGATAATTATGAAAAGAATGCACATATTTTCTATATTGACAATGATAGTCGTCTACGCGATAGCTTCGCTTATTGTAGACCAATCTTTTATCTTGCCAAAATTGAGTGAAGTATGGCATTCTTTCATTCTTATTATTACATCTAGTGATTTTTTCATCATTATCTTTTCGACCATAGGTAGATTTTTAATCGGTGTCTTAATTAGTTTTATTGTCTCTTTTATCCTTTCATTACTAGCTTATAAAAATCATAAATTTAGGGAATTTATGGAGCCAATCTATATTTTTCTTAAAACGATACCTAATATTACTTATATCATCGTTTCGCTCATCTGGTTAGGTAGGGATGGAAGTGTAATTTTGGTGAGTTTTTTATCTATCTTTCCTTTAATGTACAATAGCTTCTTATGTGCATATTTGAATATTGATAAGGAATTAATTGACTTTACTAGATTATACAATTTTTCTTATTCCTATAAGTTCTTTAAAGTATATTTGCCATTGATTAGAAAGGATATGCTCATAGCTATCAATAATAGTTTGTCATTGGCCTTTAGAGTTTCGGTGATGGCTGAGATATTAGGACAAGTGAGGATGGGCATAGGTAAGGCAATGTATTATGCCAAGATTAATTATTTAATGAGCGATATATTTGCCTGGACTATTATTATCATCATAATATCTGCCTTAATCGATTTTATCTTTTCTAGATTGAGTAAATTATTGGATTAAAATAAAAGGCTGTAGATTTATTTCCACAGCCTTTTTTAATGGCTTATTTAAGAATATTCCTGATGAAATCAGATACTTCGTCAATCTTGATTTCTTCTACTTCACCAGTATTTCGATATTTTAATTCAACTAGGCCATCTTTAACTTTTTTACCGATAGTTATTCTTAATGGAATACCAATTAAGTCAGCATCATTGAATTTAACGCCTGGTCTTTCATCTCTATCATCTAACAGAACATCAATGCCTTGATTCATGAGTTCATCATATAACTGATTAGCTACTTCCACTTGTTTAGCGTCCTTAGTGATAGCGACGATGATTTCTACAGGGTATGGAGCGATATTGATTGGCCAAATAATTCCTTTGTCATCGTGATGTTGTTCAACGATGGCAGCTATACAACGACCGATACCGATACCATAAGAGCCCATCCAAACTAGATTAGATTTATTATCTGCATCAAGATATGTAAGATCTAAGGCTTCAGAATATTTAGTTCCTAATTTAAAAGTATTGCCGATTTCTACACCCTTAGTAAACTTGATTTCTTTACCACAGACAGGGCATTTATCTCCAGGGCATGCTTGTCGGATATCTCCAATGCCATTAGCGATAAAATCACTGTTAGATACATTAATATAGTGGTGGTCTGTCCTATTGGCACCTGTGATATAGTATTGCATCTTACTTACTTCATTATCGACAATGACAGGGCATT
>CASEQH010000058.1 GCA_949290085.1 uncultured Bacillota bacterium
CACAATAAATGAAATTAAGGAAATAAGAAATTACTGGTGCCATCAATGTTATCTAGAATTTACCTATATTCAAAATGATAATGAGCGAGAGAGAGCATTTCAAAAAGTAGCCAAAAAATTGCATTATGATGAATATAGGACATATGACTTATTTAGGAAAACGGAAGAAATGCGTTTAATTATTATGAAAAAATATAGATGAGGTAGGGAATGTTTGTGTTTGAAAGAATGAAAGAAAAAATACGTCAGCGGCAGGAAGAAAGAGAACAACAAATTAGAGAAGAAAAGAATAGATTATTATCAATGTCTGAAAAAGAATTGCTTGTTGAAATTCTACAAGAATTAAAATGTATTGAAGATAGAATTAAAGATGTGGAGACAAGCATTAGTATTTATAACAATTAATTCATTATTGTTTGAAAAGGAATATTATCGAATAATTAAATTGAAAATAATGTAATAATAAATCTAAATTTGTATGTGTTTTGAATATTCTCGACAATCACAAAAACACCGTTATTATTGTGGATAGAAATGAGCGATTTTTACGGGAGTTGCCCTTTTTTCTTAGGGTTGTGACGGAATTTCTAAGAAGTCATAAACTACGTTTTGGCATAGTCTTAAATCATGAAAAACTGTCCTTTGAATTGTGGCTCCTGTGACAAAATGCGGATGTTCAAAATAAGTATTGGGAAATATTAAAAGATACTAAGTGGAATGATAATGATAAAATGACTCATCATTCCGTTATGAAGGAATAGATTTTAGCCTCAAAAGTAAGATGAGTGATAAAATTATCGCTAAAAGTATATCTCTGGCTAGAGAAATAGAAGTATATTTAGAAAAACTTGGTGATTAAAATTAATTTTTCTATTTTATCTACGCATCATTTTTGATAGAATTATTCCGTATTCGATTTATTCGATTAGGAGGACAAGATGAAGAAGGTTTATGTTGGTAAAACAAAAGATGTCTATAGCTTAGATAATGGCAATGTCTTATTGAAGTTTAAAGATGATTGCACTGGTAAAGATGGTGTCTTTGATCCAGGTGAAAACAGCATTGGTTTAACAATTGAGGGTATTGGCAAAGCTAATCTTGAAACATCTATTCATTTCTTTGAATTATTAAAGGAAAAAGGAATCAAGACACATTTTGTGAGTGCAAATGTAGAAGAAGCAACCATGGAAGCATTACCTGCTAAGGTTTTTGGACATGGCTTAGAAGTTATCTGTCGTTTAGTTGCAACCGGAAGTTTTATCCGCCGTTATGGTGAATATATCGAGAATGGCACAAGATTTGAGAATGGCTATGTTGAATGTACATTCAAGAATGATGCCTTAGGTGATCCACTAGTTACTAAGGAAGGCCTTGAAGTATTAGGTATCATGAGTCCAGAAATGTTTGAAAGCATGAAGGAGCAGACTTTAAAAATCACAAAGATTGTCGCTGATGATTTAAAATCAATTGGCTTAGATTTATGGGATATCAAGTTTGAATTCGGATATCATGGTGATGAAGTTATACTGATTGACGAAATTGCATCAGGTAATATGCGTGTATATCAAGGCGATAAGATAGTTGATCCAGTAGAACTTACTAAATTAATCTTAAAGCGTTAATTCTATAGCCCTACTTACATAGGGCTTTATTTATTTAATTAAAATAAAGGAGAAAAATATGGGTGGTTTTTTTGGCGTTGCATCAAAGAAAGATTGTGTACTAGATTTATATTTTGGTGTTGATTATCATTCCCATTTGGGAACTCGCAGAGGTGGATTAGCTGTCTTTGGTAAAGAGAATGGTTTTCAGCGTTCTATCCATAATATTGAGAATGCCCCATTCCGTACTAAATTTGAAAGAGAGATAGACTCATTCCATGGCAATGTGGGTATTGGTTGTATCTCTGATGGTGAAGCTCAACCATTACTAGTCAATTCGCACTTAGGTTCCTTTGCGATTACGACTGTAGGACGTATCAATAATATCGATGAATTGCGTGATATGTGTTTTGAATTTGGCACTACGCATTTTTTAGAGATGTCTGGCGGTGAGATAAATCCAACTGAATTAATTGCCGCTTTAATCAATCAAAAAGCTAGTATCGAAGAAGGTTTAGCCTTTGTACAAGAGGTAGTAAGAGGCTCGATGAGTGTCTTGGTCTTGACTCCAGAGGGAATATATTGCTCAAGAGATAAATTTGGACGTACTCCTGTAGTCATCGCTCATAAGGAAGATACCTATTGTGTGACTTTTGAATCATCAGCATATTTAAATCTTGGCTATAGCCATGTCAAAGACTTGGGACCGGGAGAGATAGTATATATTACTAGCGAATATCATCGAGTGCTCAAGGGAATGAATGAGAAGATGAAGATGTGCTCGTTTCTTTGGGTATATTATGGCTATCCAACCAGTGACTATGAGGGCAAGAATGTTGAAATAATGCGTAATAATTGTGGTAAGAGACTGGCTCAAAGAGATGATGTCGATGTCGATATTGTCGCTGGCGTACCAGATAGCGGTCTAGCTCATGCAATAGGTTATGCCAATGAGTCAAAGAAGACCTTTGCCCGCCCTTTCATTAAATATACCCCTACTTGGCCACGCTCTTTCATGCCACAAAATCAGATTGAAAGAAATCTAATCGCTCGCATGAAATTGATTCCTGTAGAAGAACTTATCAAAGGTAAGAAGTTACTACTCATTGATGATTCTATCGTCAGAGGAACACAACTTGGTGAGACGACAGACTTCTTATATCGCTCAGGCGCTAAGGAAGTCCATGTCCGCCCTGCTTGTCCACCTATTATGTTTGGCTGTAAATTCTTAAACTTCTCACGTACTTCTTCCGAAATGGACTTGATGACTAGAAAAGTTATTTGTAGTCTCGAACATACTGAAGATATCAGCGATGAATTATTGAAGGAATATGCAAATCCTGACAGTGAAAAATATAAATTGATGGTTGAAGAAATCAGGAAGAGATTACATTTTACAACTCTTGATTTCGCCCGCTTAGATGAATTAGTAGAATCGATTGGACTTAGTCCATGTAAGCTTTGTACATATTGTTGGAACGGAGAAGAATAATGTTAAGTCAAGCAGAAAACTATGGTATTTATCTCTTTTCTGATGAAGTGATGAAGGAACGCATACCTAATTCCACCTATCGCGCTTTTCATAAGTCATTAGATGAAAATGAGCCTTTAACTAAAGAGACAGCGACAGTCATAGCCAATGCGATGAAGATATGGGCTATGGAAAAAGGAGCGACTCATTTCACCCATTGGTTTACACCGATGACTGATTTATCAGCTGAAAAACACAACGCCTTCTTAGAACTAGACCAAGAAAAACCGCTCTTTGAATTTAGTGGCAAGGCTTTGCGTAAGGG
>CASEQH010000059.1 GCA_949290085.1 uncultured Bacillota bacterium
TAGAAGAAGATCCTAGCAATCTAGAAAAACTCTTTCAAAAGGTCTTAGATAACAGTGGTTATCGTTTAATGCTAGAAAGTGATAATGAGACAGAACGTTTAGAGAATATTAAATCATTGATGGATGATATCATCAACTATCAAATCACTTTCCCTGATTCAAAGCTTGATGACTATTTGCAAAATATCGCTTTATATACTGAAAAAAATAGTGAGAAGAGTTCCGATTCAGTTAACTTATTGACTATTCATAGTGCTAAAGGTCTTGAATTTGAAGTAGTCTTTGTCATTGGCTTATCTGAGAATATCTTCCCTAGTCGCATATCTTTAGAAGAAGGTTTAAAGGGTTTAGAAGAAGAGCGTAGACTTGCCTACGTCGCCTATACAAGAGCGAGAAAAAGACTTTATTTGACTGATAATACCGCTTATTCTTTTGTCACTCAAACCAGTAAGTGTAGTTCTCGCTTTGTCAACGAGATCGACGAAGATTGTATTCGCCATCTAAATGAAGAAGATAAAAAACGCATATCTATCTTTGATGAGCCTAAAGAGCGTAAGACCTATACTCAGACTAAGTCTAAGACAAGCTATAAAAAGGGCGATATTGTCATTCATACTGTCTTTAAGGAAGGAGTCGTCTTGTCCGAGAAGGATGGCATTTTAGAGATTGCCTTTAGTTATCCGCATGGAGTGAAGAAAATTTTGGCTTCCCATCCATCAATTAAAAAGAAAGAGATTTTATCATGATTGAATTAGCAAAAAAAGATGATATTCTTGCGCTAGTAGAGATTATTGATCAAGCCAAAGCATATTTAAAGTCTAAAGGTGTTAATCAATGGCAAGATGGTTATCCCAATAGTGATACATTATTAGAAGATATAAGTTTAAATAGATTATATGTCTTAAAAGAAAAGGATATAATCATCGGTCTATTTGCCATTATTGATTATGAAAAGACCTATGATTATATTGAAGGTGAATGGTTTAGCGATGAAAGATATTTAGCTATTCATCGTGTAGCTATACGCAATGACTATAAGGGCCAAAATTATGCTAAAGAGATATTTGACTATGCCAAAACTTTATGTCCATATCTTCGCATTGATACCCATGTCGATAATCTATCGATGCAAAAGGCATTGAAGAAAAATGGTTTTATTTATCGAGGTATCATCTATCTAGAAAATGGTGACCCTCGCCTAGCCTTTGATTATCATTAAATCTAATTGTTAATATAGAACAATAAAAAATATAGGAGCTATTAGCTCCTATATTCAATTAAAAAAGCCCTTGCCCGGGCATATTTATAATCTATATCATAGACTTATTAACTAAATGGGGCGATTGACGAGACTCGAACTCGCGAATGCCAGAGCCACAATCTGGTGTGTTAACCAACTTCACCACAACCGCCATCGCTTTAACATTTTACTAAATAAAAGCGATAAAGTAAAGGGCATATGATATAATTTTTTAAAAGGTGAAAAAGATGAAGAGAAGAGATAAAGTTAATTACTATCTAGACTTAGCCGATGTAGTTTCCAAAAGAGGGACATGCCTCAGAAGAAATTATGGGGCTGTCATCGTCAATAACGACGAAGTTATTTCAACTGGCTATGTAGGTGCTCCTCGTGGCAGACAGAATTGTTCAGACCTAGGTTATTGCATCCGCCAAAAGATGAATATACCTAGAGGTGAGAGATATGAATTATGTCGTAGTGTCCACGCCGAAGCTAATGCCATTATCAGTGCCAGTCGCGATAAGATGTTAGGAGCTACTCTATACCTTTCGGGTAGAGAAGTAGATACTGGTAAATATATAAAGAATTCCAACAGTTGCTCAATGTGCAAAAGGATGATCATAAATGCCGGAATCAAGGAAGTTGTCATACGTGATGGCGATGAAGAGTATCGCATAATTAAAGTGGAAGATTGGATTAAAGATGATGAGTCTTTAAGGGCTTCCTTTGGATATTAGATATGATATAATGAACCCATGGATCGAATTTGTATATTAACTGACTCATCTTGTGATATAGATGATGCTACTGCTGAAAGATTAGATATCCATGTCTTAAGGATGCCGTTGATGATTGACGGCAAGGAATATATGGATGGCAAAGACATCGATGTGAATGGAATTAAAAATTATTTGAGAAATGGGGTGCCGGTAAAGACAGCGCAAGCTACCCTCGGTAGCTTAATGCGTATTTATGAGACACTATTAGATAAATATGACAGGATATTGCATATTCCTCTATCTAGTGGTTTGAGTGGTATGTATGAAATATCGCTCGTACAATCTAAATTATATGATGGGCGTATTGTGGTGGTGGATGCCAAGTGTGCTTGTTATCCAGTGACTCAACTATGTCTTGATTGTAGAAAATTGATTGAAAAGGGATATTCATTAGAAACTATCAAAGAAATGATAGAAAGTGAAGAGTCGATGATGGAAGCCATCATCATCCCTGATGATATTAAATATTTAAAGATGGGTGGGCGCATTTCACCAGCTGCTGCTGCCTTAGCCAACCTGTTAAGAATTAAACCAGTTCTATATCTTAAAAAAGGTATGATAGATGTCTTTGATAAGACACATACGGTTAAAAAGGCTATCTCTAAGGGCTATGCACCAATTTTAGATGTCGATGATTACAGTAAATATTATTGGATGGTCATCACCGACGAAAATGATGAATTAGCGAAAGAGATTATGGACCATCTCCATGAAGCGACTGGTGAAGAAGTGACTTTCCATGAATTTGGCCCAGTTATCATATCGCATACTGGTCCAGGTACCATAGCTTTTGGCCGCTTGAAGAAATTAGTATGATAGAGATTGAAGGCCAATATTTTAAATTAGATATTAAGCATAAGAATATTAAAAATATATACTTATCGCTTAGTGGTAATACTCTTAAGGTCACATGCCCTTATCACGTCGATGAAAAGCTGATAAGGGCTTTTATCATTGATAAAAGTGCTTGGATAATAAGCAAGTACAAACAAAGTTTAGATCGAATGGTCAATATTGATGAGCATATCTATTATCTAGGTAAAAGTTATGATTTAATCTTTTATCAAGGAAGTAATAGGATACAGTTCAAGGATGATAAATTATATTTATACGCTAAAGATATGCCTAATGCTATCAATTATTTTTATGTCTATGGTGAACATGTCTTAATGCGCTATCTTGATGAATTTAAGGATGACTATTTTAAAATTCTTAAAGATTATAATTATACTAAAACTCCTGAGATCAGTTTTCGCCATCTAAAAAAAGCTTGGGGAGTCTGCTATCCTAATAAGAATAAGATAGTCTTAAACTATAAGCTCATTCATTATCCTGTCGAATGTCTTGAAGCCGTTTTCTTACACGAATGTCTACACTTTATCTTGCCTAATCATTCCAAGCGATTCCATGATTTATTGAGCTATCACATGCCCGAATATAAAAAGATAATTGGTTTATTAAAAGGTTAGATTTAACATAGATTTAACTAATAATGCGTTTTAGACTTGAAAGAATATCTGTGAGCGTTTACAATTTAATTAAGGAAAGAAGGACATAATCATGAGGAAATTAGTTTTAGGCCAGTTAGATCAAAACAAATTTTTAACTTATGAATATGTTTTAATATGAACACGACTGTGTTCATTTTTTATACGTTTGATAAAGGAGGATATTATTTATGAATCAAACAGTCAACAAAGAATTCTTTGATGCATGTGCTAGTGGTGACTATGCTAAGGTTTGTGCATGTATAGCTAAGGGTGCCGATGTTAATATGACTAATGGCGATGGCCGTACTGCTTTGATGCGCTCTGCAAAAAGAGGATATACTGAGATAGTGCAGACTTTACTCGATAACGGTGCCAATGTACGCTCACGCGATAAAAATAATAAGACTGCTCTGATGGGCGCTAGTAAGAAGGGTTACCTAAGTATTTGCAAACTACTAGTCGAAGCTGGCTCAGATGTTAATTCTCATGATAATAATGGCCGTACTTCTTTGATGAGAGCGGCATTTATGGGTGAGCTTAGTGTCGTTGAATATCTAGTTGAACATGGTGCTAATATCGATGCTCAAGATAGCCGTGGTAGAACAGCTTTAATGGAAGCAGTATTAGCTTTTAAGGTTGATGTAGTTCAATATCTGGTTGAACATGGTGCTAATATCAATGCTAAAGACAATAATGGTTGCACATGCTTAATGCGTGCTAGCTATGGTGGATATAAAGATTTAATCGTCTACTTATTAGACCATGGTGCTGATAAAGAAGTTTTAGATAATGAAGGTAATAAGGCTGTTCACTATCTTAGAACAGAATGTTTTGAAGAATTGAAGGGATATCTAAAATAGGTGACGCAGATGAAAGACTATTTAGCTAATGATATTCGTAATATAGTATTGCTTGGACATTCTGGAGCAGGTAAATCATCACTGATTGAAGCTGCTTTATACTTCACGAAAGCTATCGATAGAATGGGTAAAACTAGTGATGGTAATTCAACTGTCGACTATGATGCCGAAGAGATTAAACGTGGCTTATCTATCTATACAGCTATTGCACCTTGCGAATGGAAGAATTGTAAGATTAATTTCATCGATACTCCAGGTTATCTAGACTATGAAGGCGAGATGCGCGCAGGTCTAGCAGTTGGTGATAATGCTCTTATCGTCGTAAGTGCTAAGGATGGTATTGAATCAGGGACAGAAAAGGCAGTTAAATTAGTATCAAAGAGAAAACTTCCTACTATCTTCTTCATCAACAAGATTGATGAGGAACATGCCTCATTTGAAAATACATATCTAGCTTTAAGAGAAAAATTTGGTAAATCAATCATTCCATTTGAAGTACCTATCGTAGAAAATGGTAAAGTAATTGGTTCAATTAATATTTTGCGTAATAAGGCTTGGTACTATGCTGATTTATCAACGCCTAAAGAAGTACCAGATGATTATAAAGATGTAGTTGAAAATTACTACAACGAGATAGCTGAAGCTATTGCGATGACTGATGATACTTTAATGGAGAAATTCTTCTCAGGTGAACACTTTGATGAAAATGAACTAGCTAAGGGACTTAGAATTGGTGTTAGAAGCGGTGATATCAGACCGGTATATTGTGGTAGTGCTACTAGTGTCATCGGTATTGAAAGATTATTAGATCTAATTACTGAATATTTCCCTAATTATGCAGAAAAGGGTACGATAATAGCTCATGATGCCAAGGGTGAAGATGTCATCTTAGAAACTAATGAGACAGAAAAATTCACAGCTCAAATCTATAAGACTATCGTCGATCCATTCGTTGGTAAGATATCTTATTTGAAGGTTATGAGTGGTGTCTTAACTAGCGATTCGCAAGTATACAATCTAAAAAAAGACCAGACTGAAAAGATTAACCAAATCTATGTCATCAATGGAAAATTACAAATCGCTGTCGGTAAGTTATTTACAGGTGACTTAGGCGCTGTTGTAAAATTGCAATATTCTGAGACCAATGATACCTTATCGACTAGAGATTGCCCAGTTAATTATCCGGATATCGAATTCCCTAAACCAATGTTAGGTATGGCCATCACTCCTAAGACTAAGGCCGATGAAGACAAGATGTCATTCGCCTTACAGAGAGTGCTCGAAGAAGATCACTCATTACGTCTTGAGAAAAATACTGAGACTAAGGAACAGATATTATATGCTATGGGTGATCAAGCTCTCGATGTCGTATGTAATAAACTAAAGAATAAATATAAAGTTGAAATTAATTTAGCACCATATAAGATTCAATATCGTGAGACTATCAGAGGAACAGTTGAAGCTGAAGGTAAACATAAGAAACAATCAGGTGGCGCTGGACAATATGGTCACGTGTGGATTCGCTTTGAACCTTGTGATAGTGAAGATATGGTCTTCGAAGAAGAAATCTTCGGTGGTGCAGTGCCTAAACAATACTTCCCAGCTACTGAGCAAGGACTTAGAGAATGTATGGAAAAGGGTGTCTTAGCTGGCTATAAGGTTGTTGGCGTTAAAGCTACACTATTTGATGGTTCTTATCATGATGTCGATTCTAAGGAAATTGCCTTCAAGGCTGCTGCTAGACTCGCATATAAGGCTGGTATGCCAAAGGCTAAACCTATCTTACTAGAGCCAATTGGTAAAGTTACTGTCTATGTTCCGGAAGAATATACTGGTACGATAATCGGTGACTTCAATAAGCGTCGTGGCATTATCATGGGTATGGAAATGACTGAAGATAATGAACAAAAGATTGATGCGGAAGTACCGATGGCTGAAATGCAGAAGTATGCTACGGAATTGCGCTCAATGACACAGGGTAGAGGTTATTATGTGATTGAATTTGATCGCTACGAACCTGCTCCTCAACCAGTTGCAGAAAAGGTAATAGCTAATGCTCATATCGAAGATGATGAGGAATAATTAAAGATATATGATATAAACAAAAAGGATTATTACCAAAATCTGATAATAATCCTTTTTTATGGGGATAAGGGAAGAATATTTAATAATTATTGGTTAGTTTGGATATTTTCTTTAAGCGTAATATCTAGTGTCAACTCTTCATTATTTCTAATTACAGTAATTGTAGTATTATCACCAATACTCATTGAATTTAAGATAGCTGATAATTCACTATAAGAATTAACTTCTTTACCATCTAGGGCAACGATTCTATCATAGGTCTGTAAGCCAGCATCATCAGCAGCCCCGCCTTCAACGATGCTGGTGATGTATACACCCTTAGGGAAACCAGCAGTATCTTGCGATATTTCAGTTATTGTAACGCCTAGAGTAGCACGATTACGGACATAGCCATTATCGATGATATCATTAGCGATATTTATAACGGTATTAGATGGAATGGCATAACCAAGACCTTCGACAGAAACTGATGAAGAAGTACTAGATGACTTGGCATTGACTATACCGATTAGATTGCCATTGATATCAAATAATCCACCACCACTATTGCCTTTGTTGACAGCGGCATTAGTTTGAATTAGATACATTGTTTCATTTTCTATTGTCACTTCTTTATTTAATGCTGAGATAATGCCATTGGTAACTGAAATACCAGTGCCTAATGGATTACCGATGACAATGGCATCATCACCAATCTCTAGGCTATCGCTATCAGCTATTTCGGCATAAGTTAAATTTTCGGCATCAATCTTTAAGACAGCTATATCAGTCTTACTATCTGAACCGATAAGTGTTGCATCATAAGTATTACCATTTACATCTTCTACTGTAATAGTGGTAGCACCATCGATGACATGTTCGTTAGTGATGATATAACCATCAGCTGATACGATGACGCCAGAACCCATAGATATACTTTCATACTGTTGACCAAAGAATGATGATGTAGCATCTGATGTAACTTCAACTACTGTATTATAAGCTTTAGAAATTCCTTCTTTTAAGGATGAATATTGGGTATTACTATAAGTGGCCTTGATGGTGTCAGAATTTGTATCTACTGTTGGATTATCGAGATTATATATTGCATTTCCACCATATACACCTAGGAAACCTCCTAGTAATGCAACTAAGAATACTATTAATAAATTTTTAAGATTAGTTTTCATTTATCTCACCTCACAATTAATATTATAGATAAGCGTGTGAATTGAAAGTGAAGTCTAGCTTAATTTATTGAGAATTTTATCAGCTATTTTAATTCCATCAAGAGCACAAGACATGATACCACCGCCATAGCCACTGCCTTCACCAATAGGATATAAACCCTTTGTGTTTATAGATTCACCATTTTCATCTCTTACAATGCGTACAGGTGAACTGCTTCTGGTCTCAGGGCCTAGCATAATACCAGAACTGATAAAACCAGGTATCTTATTATCAAAGAATCTAATTGCTTTTTTAAATTCTTCATTGTAGGTATTAGGGAAGAACTTATTTATATCATAGAGAAAAGTTCCTAGAGGATAGGTCGATTTAAAGATTAAAGGATTTAATTCATTATTTATATAATCCTTGATATTCATAGCTAAAGCTCTATAACTATTTGATAAGTTATAGGCCTTTTGTTCATAGTGGTGGATGAGATCAAAACCGCTTAAAATATCATTTTTATCATAGTCTTCGACATTGACTTGAATTAGTATAGCACTATTGGCCATTCCGCTATTTCGCTTAGAATAGGACATACCATTAGTGACAATAGTATTTTTTTCACTACTTGAAGCTACAACTATACCTCCAGGACACATACAGAAACTATAGACACCTCTATTTCCTTTATAGCGCAAAAAGTATTCGGCATGACCTAAGTGGTCGACAAGACTTATATCCTTATATTGATTGGCATCGATTAAATCTTGAGGATGTTCAACCCTGAAACCGATGGCGAAATCTTTATTCTCGATATGGACGTGATGCACATGAAGATTTTTGATTAAGTCAAAGGCACTATGTCCAGCTGCCGTGATGATGATATCGCTATAGTAGACATCCTTATCAGTTTTAATGCCTATTACCCTATCATCTTCAGTTAGTAAATCAACAAATGATTCATCAAAATGAAATTCGACTCCTAAGGAAATTAAGTGATCAGTAATATTTTTGATGACTTTTCTTATCTTATCGGTACCGATATGAGGATGGGCATCAATCTTAATATCAGGATTAGCACCATGTTTAACTAAGATATCTAAGATATAGGGGATGTAAGGACTCTTAATCCTAGTTGTGAGTTTGGCATCAGAAAAAGTACCGGCCCCTCCTTCACCAAATTGGACATTGGAGTTCGCGTTTAAGATGCCGGTTTTGAAAAACTTTTCAACATCTTCTTTTCTTTTGTCTATCCGTGAGCCCTTTTCGATGACAATGGGTCTTAGACCAGCTTCAGCTAGACGATAAGTCATAAAGATGCCACTTGGTCCATAACCGATGACTATAGGGCGAGTAGTAGATTTTATCTCTTTTACTTTTAGGTCTGCTTCTTCATATCTTGAAACCCCATCGATATATAAAAATTTGTCTTCATCTTGAATCTTGACTAGGACTTGTAAGACATAACGAATGTCCTTGCGGGCATCGACGGAGCGTTTTATTATCTGATAGTTGCTGATGGCTTTAAAAGGCACTTTTAGCTTGTGACATATCTTAGAAATCACTAGTTTTTCATCATAATCTAGAGGACATTTTATTTCATTTATAAGTAACATATCACCATTATAACTGTTTTACAGATTGAGATAAATGTTTTATAATTTTTCATATGAGTAAGAAGGGTAGAGTCGTTAGCACAAAATATATCAAAAGAGAGTTCACTACCATCGGGTTGATGCTCTGTTTGTATATAATATTAGTTTTATATTTGCCTTCCCTGATTGGGCTTTTGATAAATTCTTCACCAAATCTAGCCTATATAGCCAATAATCAAAATCTCTTTGTCGGTATTATGTATTTGTTATTTGTGGCAGGAACCTTAGTTCCGACAGCCGGATTATTCTTAACTTCCAAAATCAAAGTGAATGAGATTTGGCGTAAAAGTAATTGCCGTTTTAAAGATATCATTATCTCGACCATTATCTTGATTTCTTTAGCGACAGCTTCAATGTTTCTGGTTTCAGTCTTAAATACTTATCTGCCTTTAGGTGAGAGAGTACTTTCACCTATCGGTTTAAATTTTGATACAGCCTATCTCTTTAATCCTTTATATATCTTTCTATTTGTGGTTGTTTCTCCGATATTAGAAGAGTTTGCCTTTAGGGGTGTCTTATTAAGGATACTGGGTAAGTATGGCAATCGTTTTGCCATGTGGTCGACAGCTTTATTCTATGCCTTGTCGCATGCATCAATCGCTGAAATGTTACCAGCCTTTATCATGTCTTTATTCTTAACCAAGATGACTTTGCGCTATCGAAGTGTTCAACCTACTATTATCGTTCATATCTTATTTAATGCTTTCATGTATGGCTATGCTTGCATACCATTGCAATACTATCTGGTGATGGCGGTGACCTTATTCCTATTATATTTTTTATCTATAGTCTTTTTATTTACTAAGGCTTATCGCTATGTCAAAATCAATAAACATGCTCAATCATCAATAGTTTGGACCATCTTTCTAATTAGGCCAGCTACTATTTTTGCGATAATTTTAGTAATCATTCATTCTGTATTGATGTCAGTTCTATAGCTGGCATTTTTATTTGTATTATCGCGAAAAAGCCGGGAGTAATTCCCGTGTCAATAATAAATAATAAAAAAAGAACTGCATAATCAGTTCTAAATTTTTAAATGGCAGGGGTTGAGGGGATCGAACCCCCATCAACGGTTTTGGAGACCGGTATACTACCATTGTACGAAACCCCTAGGGCACCATTAATGATAATATAAAACGCTCATTAATGTAAAGACTATTTTTCATTGGCGTGTTCAATAGCCATGGCTACAATATTCTCTATATGTTCATCATCAAGAGAATAATAGATAGCTCTACCTTCTCTTCTAGTCTTAACTAGTTTAGCTGTGCGCAAGAGCTTTAATTGATGAGAGATGGTCGATTGACTCATATTTAAGATCTTCACTAAATCAGAGACACAAAACTCTTGATGATTTAAGGCGATTAAAATATTTAAGCGAGTATTGTCGCCCATCAGACGAAAAAATTCCGAAACCCTATTTAAATCAGCTTCATCAAGGATATTTTTTTGTGCTTCATCTATATGTTCATTCATGCCTATATTATATTTTTAATAAAAGTGCTTGTCAAAACATATGAACATATTGACATATGAACATATATTCATATAATAGAGATAAGGAGATAAAAAAACTATGAAAAAAGTATTTAATCTAGAAGATTTGGATTGCGCTAATTGCGCTAGAAAAATGGAAGAAGCAGGAATGAAGATTGAAGGAGTTAAAAGTTTATCTATCAATTTCATGACTCAGAAGATGAAACTAGAAGCAGATGATGAAAGATTTGACGAAGTATTAGAAGAAGTAATCAAAACAATCAAGAAAGTTGAACCAGATTGTTCGGTAATTCGTTAGTATGAGCGCTAAACAAAAAAAGCTATTATATCGTATAATAGCCAGTCTTTTAATCTTTATCATTTCTTTATTTATTAATAGTGAGATAGTAAGATTTATATTCTTTATCATCTCTTATTTGACTGTCGGTTATGATGTCGTCATCAAAGCTTTTAAAAATATTATCAATAAACAGCTCTTCGATGAGTGCTTTCTGATGTTTATTGCGACTTTGGGAGCTTTTTTGACTGGTGAATATCCTGAGGCTGTCATGGTTATGTGGCTATATCAAGTAGGTGAATTATTTCAAAGTTATGCCGTTGGTAAATCGCGTAAATCTATCAGTGCATTAGTAGAAATAGTGCCGGAATATGCCAACCTAGTAAAGGATGACACGATAGTTCAAGTCGACCCAGAAGAAGTTTCTATCGGTGATATAATCGAAGTTAAGGTTGGGGAAAAGATTCCTTTGGATAGTATTGTCATCAAGGGGCAAAGCGCCTTAAATGTAGTTGCCCTCACGGGAGAAAATAGGCCTATTTCAGTTAAGGAAGGCGATGAAGTTTTAAGTGGCTCTATCAATATCACTAGTCCTATCTATTTAAGAGTTAGTAAGGAATATGAAGATTCAGCTGTTGCCAAGATACTTGACTTAGTCGAAAATGCCAGTAATAAAAAATCCAAGAGTGAAAATTTCATCTCTAAATTCGCTCGTTATTATACGCCAGTAGTTGTAATATTGGCCTTAGCTTTAGCCATCATTCCGCCTCTATTTAATGGTGAGTGGATGGAATATATCTCAAGAGCTTGTTCGTTCTTGGTCATCTCATGTCCTTGTGCCTTAGTTATATCGGTTCCTTTAACTTTCTTTAGTGGTATTGGAGCATCTAGTAAAAATGGCATTTTGATAAAAGGCAGTAACTACTTAGAGACTTTGAGCAAGACTAATACTGTAGCCTTTGATAAGACGGGTACCTTAACTTATGGGGAATTTGAACTCAGAGAAATTGTGCCAGCAGATGATAAAAAAGTAGAATTGATAAGATGTGCACTAATCGCTGAAGATAAGTCTAACCATCCTATCGCTACATCTTTAAAAAGAAATGTCGATATGAAGGTGGATACTAGTGCATATACTTATGAAGAGATAGCAGGTAAGGGAATTATCGCTATATCAAAAGATACTAAGATACTAGCTGGCAACAAAAAACTATTAGAAGAAAATAATATCCAAGTTAAAGAAAATGAAAGTCTTGGCACTATAGTCCATGTCGCTATAAATGATAAATATCTAGGTTATTTACTATATGCCGATAAGATTAAAGAAGAGGCCAAAGAGCTCATTGAGAGTCTACATGCCAAAAATATTAAAACAGTCATCTTATCAGGTGACCAAAGTAAATACGCAAATGCCTTAGCTAAAGATTTAGGCATCGATAAAGTCTACGCTGAATTACTGCCTGAAGATAAGGTTAATAAGTTAGAAGAATTATTAAATGAAAAAGGTAAGGTAGTATATGTTGGGGATGGTATCAATGATGCCCCATCATTAACTAGAGCGGATATCGGTATTGCCATGGGAGCATTAGGCAGTGATGCAGCTATTGAAGTCAGTGATATTGTCATTGTTGATGATAATCTCAAAAGAATTAATAAGGCTATTGAGATCGCAAATAAGACTATGCGCATTGTCAAAGAAAATATCATCTTTGCCCTTGGTATTAAATTTATCGTCTTGATATTAGGCGCCTTAGGTATCGCCAGCATGTGGATGGCTGTCTTTGCCGATGTAGGTGTAGCCTTCATTGCCATCTTGAATGCAATGCGTGCTTTAAGAGTAAAATAGATGTTATAATTTAGGTAAAGAGAGGTAATTATCATGATTGATTATACAGAAGGAAGCGGAAAAGAATATCATATCGGCGTCGGTAAAGGCGATGTAGGTGAATATGTCATCTTGCCTGGTGATCCTAAACGTTGTGTTAAGATAGCTAGTTATTTTGATGATGCCAAACTAGTTGGTGACAGTCGTGAATTTGTTACTTATACCGGTACATTAAATGGTACTAAAGTATCTGTCACATCGACAGGTATCGGTGGTCCAAGCGCATCAATAGCCATGGAAGAATTAGTTAAATGCGGTGCTCATACCTTCATTCGTGTCGGTACTTGTGGTGGTATGGATATCGAAGTTAAAGGTGGTGACATTGTCATCGCAACAGGCGCTATTCGTTTTGAAGGGACAAGTAAAGAATATGCCCCAATCGAATTTCCAGCCATTGCCAATCTAGATGTCGTCAATGCCCTAGTTAAAGCTAGCAATGACTTAAATGTCCCTCATCATGTGGGTGTTGTTCAATGCAAGGATGCCTTCTATGGTCAGCACCGCCCAGAAACTTTGCCTAATCATGCGGAGCTTTTAAATAAGTGGGACGCTTGGCTCAGACTACATACTAAGGCTAGTGAGATGGAATCAGCTGCTCTATTTATTGTCGCTCAATATCTCAATGTTCGCTGTGGCAGTGTATTCTTAACTGTCGCCAACCAAGAAAGAGCTAAGGCTGGTCTTGAAAATGCGCAAGAACATGACACCGATAGAGCTATTAAAGTAGCTATCGAAGCTTTAAAAAATCTGATTGATAATGAAAAGAGTTAGTCTATTAATTTACCCATTATCTATATTATTAGAGGTCGCTATATGTTTAAAAGGCGACCTTTTAATAAATAATATCTCGGGTACAGTAAGCAGTCTAAACGATTATCTATTGACTTTAATTCTTGGCCTTCTTTTAGGTATTTCTTTTATCTTGGCTATAAGTGCGATAGGCAATAAACTTATTAAGCTATTAATATTTGTGAGTTGTTTATTGCCGGTTTTTATTCCTTATTTTGAAAATGGGCGAATAGTGATTTCTAACATGCATATCATCATGGCTTATGTGGGTTTTGCCTTGTTTACAAGCCTGACCTTATATATACTCTTTAAATTGACTATGCAAAATAAAAAGATGAAGATAGTGTTTCGTCTATATATATTGATGTTGATGATAATACTAGTATTGAATCTCTATTTCATGGCGATAAATAATTTGATGGAACTAATCTATTTGCTTTCTTCTAGTCTTACTTATGGTTATATCAAGTTAAATGAAGATAATTTTGTCGCTTTGGATTGTATTTAAAAATAATTTAGGGTAAAATTATATAGCAATCCCCGAATGGCGGAATTGGTAGACGCATACGACTCAAAATCGTACGGAGAAATCCATGCCGGTTCAAGTCCGGCTTTGGGGACCATATAGATTGCCCGAAGTCCTTGTTTAAGGACTTTTTTATTATCAAAGTATTAGGGATTATAAGTTGAGGGAATAATGTTAAAATAACAATATGGATTTAAAGGAACTAAAACTGACTAAAAGAAGAAGTGCCATCTTAGATGATTTGGGTATTAAGACGGTTGAAGAATTGCTCATGTATTACCCATTTCGTTATGAAGAGAATATATGTAAACCATTTAAGGAATGGGAGATAAATGACACTGTCATCTTTGGGGCTATCTTGCTTAGTCAACCGAGTACTTTTCGTTATGGTAAAAGGTCAATGACGAGATTTAAGGTCTTATATGATGATAAGGAATTAAATATTACTATCTTTAATCGTCCTTGGCTGAAGGTACAAGGGGATAAGATAGTCATCAAGGGTAAATATGATGGAGCTTCTAAGGTGACAGCTTTAAATTATTCCTTTCATGATATAGAAGATGAAATAGGCATTAAGGCTATATATCCCTTAAAAGAAAATATTCGTCAAAGCGACATTCAAGCGATGATTAAAAAGGGTTTAGAGATATATAGAAGTGAAGATATCTTACCTCTTAGTCTCAAGAATAAATACCAATTGATGGATTTGAATGAAGCCTTAAAAGAGATTCATTTGCCTAGTAGTAAAGACAAGTTAAAAAAAGCTATTACTAGACTTAAATATGATGAGTTTTTACGTTTTTATAGCACTTTAAAGATGCTCAAGGATAGTAATGAAACCAGCTCTAAAGCTAAAAAGATTGATTTAAATGCTATTGATATTTTGATTCATAACCTTCCTTTTAAGCTCACATCAGATCAGCAAAAATGTGTCGATGACATCTTGAAAGATTTGGCGTCCCCCTACATGACTACTCGTCTAATACAGGGTGATGTCGGTTCTGGCAAGACTATTGTGGCGGCTATAGCGCTATATGCAAGCGTTAAAGCTGGTTATCAAGGAGCTTTGATGGCTCCAACTGAAATACTAGCTAAGCAACACTATCAGAGTTTAAAAGCGATATTGAAAGATATAAATATAGTTATGCTCAGCAGCGATACAAAAAAAGATACCGAGATAAAAAAGATGATTGAAGACAATAAAGCTCAAATCATAATCGGTACTCATGCCTTATTCTCTGATGATGTCATCTATCACAACTTAGGTTTAGTCATCGCTGATGAACAACATCGCTTTGGTGTTAAGCAAAGAAGAAAACTTAAAGAGAAGGGACAAGATGTCGATTTATTGCTCATGTCTGCCACGCCTATTCCTCGCACACTTGCTTCTTCTATCTATGGTGATATGGATGTATCGACGATTGAAACTATGCCAATTGGTCGTAAGGGTTGTGATACCTATTTATTAAAATCTAATAGTATCGTATCGATAATGGATGAGATTAAAAAGACAATGGCTAGTGGTAAACAGGTCTATATCATCACCGCAGCTATTGAGCATAGCGATGCCATCAAGGTCAAAGATGCTACTAATCTCTATAACTCCTTATTAGAAGTGATGAAACCTTATAGATTAGGCTTGTTGCACGGAAAGATGAATCAAGAATTAAAGACTGCGACGATGAATGCCTTTATCAATCATGAAATTGATATCCTCGTCTCAACGACAGTAGTAGAAGTGGGTGTCAATGTCAAAAATGCTACGATGATGATTATCTATGATGCTGATCGTTTTGGTCTATCACAACTTCATCAACTTCGTGGTCGCATTCAAAGAGGTGATGACAAAGGAACTTGTTACCTCTTGACTGATAGTAAGGATGAAAATATCTTAAAGAGATTAAATGTCTTAGTTAATTCTAATGATGGTTTTTATATTGCCAGTGAAGATTTAAAGCTTAGGGGTCCAGGCGATATTTTAGGCACAAGACAAAGTGGCCTACCACCTTTTATTCTTGGCGACTTAATCGCAGATACAAAATTTATTGAAGTTTGTAAAAAAGATGCGAATGAGATAATTGAAAGGTCTAGTGAAGTTGAGTTTCAAAATTATTATGCAAAAATAAAGTCTTTAGCAATTTTAAATAATATAGATTAGAGTATAATTAAGTCATGGAAATTTATGATTTTTTAAAAGAACATGGTATTGAATATCACAATAAAAAATTAATCGACCAAGCTTTTACGCACTCTTCGTATGTCAATGAACACCGCGGTGGTCTGCATGACAATGAGCGCCTGGAATTTATGGGCGATGCCGTCTTACAGATATATTCAGCTAAGAAATTATTTGAAATAAATCCCCCTTTAAAGGAAGGACAGATGACTACAAGAAGAGCTAATTTAGTCTGCGAGAAGATGTTAGCGAAAATAGTGCGTGAATTTAAGCTGAATGCCTATTTAAAGCTAGGTGTGGGCGAAGAAAAGACAGGCGGAAGAGATCGTGATTCGATAATTGCCGATATGTTTGAAGCATTTATTGGTGCTATTTATATCGATACTGATATCGACAATGTCTTTAAGTTATTAGATATTGTCATGGCTCATCACATCTATGATTCACAAGAGATAGATTATAAGACTAAGCTACAAGAGTTTATTCAAGCCGATTCACGCAGAACACTCGACTATGAAGTAGTTAGTAGTGAGGGTCCTAGCAACAATCCGGAATTTACAGTAGTGGTCAAAGTGGATGGCTTAGTATATGGAAAGGGCAAGGGTTCTAGTAAAAAAGAAGCCCAGAAAAATGCTGCAAAAGATGCCCTAGAAAGAATGGCACTATGATTGAAGATTATGTAAAAGAATGTCTATCATGTCCCAATCCTTTATGTGAAAAGGGTTGCCCAGTAGGCAATAAGATTCGTGATTTTATCAAGGCTTTAAAGGAAGATGATTTAGATAAAGCTGGTGAGATTTTATATGGCGAAAATCCATTTCCGGCTATCACGAGTCGCGTTTGTGCCTATGAAAAACAATGTGAAGGCCATTGCGTTAAACATTTTAAGGGACAAGCTGTCGTTGTACATGAAATAGAAAAATATATCAGTGACCATATTAAAGATAAATATACAGTTAAAGCTTATAACGGTAGAAAAATAGCTATTGTCGGAGCGGGTATTTCTGCGTTAGCTCTCTCAAAACTTTTAGCTATTGACGGCTATAGTATAGATATTTATGAAAAAGAGAATTTTATTGGTGGAGCCATCGCTACAGGTATTCCAGAATTTCGTTTTAAACATGAATATCTCAATGATATCTATGAAGAGTTACTAAACTTAGGTATCAACTTTAAATTCCATAGGGAACTTGGTAGAGATATCGATATTCATGATTTGATGAATTATTATGATAGAGTAGTTATCGCGACCGGAGCTAGTCTAGAAAATAATTTGCGCATTGAGGGTGAAGACTTGGCTGTAAGTGGCTTAAATCTCTTATATGACTTAAATATTTTAAATAAACAAAAGGAATATGCATGTAAGAGCGCTATGGTAGTTGGCGGCGGCAATGTGGCTATCGATGTTGCTAGAAGTTTAAAACGTTTTATTCCTGAAGTGACTATCGTCTATAGGCGCAGTGAAAAAGAGATGCCAGCCAATCTATCAGAGATAGAACTATGTAAGAAAGAAGACATCAACTTTAGTTTTCAAACTAGTCCTGTAAAGATTGAAGCTAGGGAAGATGGCTATGATGTGACTCTTATCAAAATGGAGCTAGGTGACAAGGATGAAAGTGGTCGCGCTAGCTTTAAGGCTATAGCTAATAGCGAATATCATGTCCATAGTGATTTGATTGTTGCTTGCATTGGTCAAAAGTTTAAAAAAATCTATAGCGATATGGAAGTTTATAAGTATGAGACTTCTTATCCTAATGTATATATTGTCGGCGATGCCAATATTGGCGCTAGCACAGTTTCCCATTGTATAGGTGATGCTAAGAAACTAAAAACAATTATTGATTCTTCATTTTAAGGGGGATATTTATGAGTTTTGATATCGAATCATTTCTAGACACAAAAGGATATCTTGATGAACAAATATCCTTTTTTGAACACTTAAAGATAGAAGAAGTCTTTTATTATAAACGTAAAGATAAGATTATTTATAGAATCAGCAATGATAGAATATTGCCCTTTGTTCTCTATGAAGACTTATTAAACTATTTAAAAGAACGTTTTATCGAAGATACTTCGCTTGTCTTTGAAGTTTTAAATCATGATTTACCAATTAGAGAGATCAACCTATATTTAAAACACTATGCTCATTTACATAATGGAGCCTTTTTATCGTTTGCGGCTAGAAGTGTCGATGATGGAATAATACTTAGTTCTCTTGATGAAAACTATTATGAGACAGATAAAGAAGAATTAGAAAATTTACGTCTTTATTTCAAAGATATCGGCTATGATAAAAAGATTAATATCGACCTTAGAAAAGAAAATGAACTAGTTGAAGAAAGAGTGAAACTAGCTAGTGTCAATAATGTAAAGAAGAGCTTTAAAGAAGATGCCGAAAATAATAATGGCAATAATAGACGCTTTATAAGAAAAACTAAGACTTATACGGAGGTGCGTATCGATGATATGTCTGATACCCTCTACAGTATTAAATTTAAGGGTGAGATATTTAAAGTTGATAATCGTGAATCTAGAGATGGTAAATTAAGACAGACATTATATATCAAGGATGCGACTAATGCCTGCATAGCTAAGGCTAATGAATCTTTTAAGATGTCTAAAGAGACACTTTTAGAGAATCAAAATGGCAAGTGTGCGTGGTTTAGTGGCAACTATCGCTTCGATATGTATGCTAATGATTACATCTTTGAGATTGAAAATATTGAATTTTATGAAAAGGAGGAAGTCATCTTCGATAACGAAGAGCACAAGCGTATTGAACTTCATGCCCACAGCAATAAGTCAGAAATGGATGGGGTATGTGAAGTAGAAGAGATAGTGGAAGCAGCCTTTAAGATGGGTCATGAAGCCATTGCCATAACTGACCACTTAGATGTTCAAGGATTCCCACCAGCTCAACGCAAGGCTAATGAACTATTAAAAGCTCATCCTGACCGTCAATTTAAAATCTTATATGGTGTTGAATTCAATATGGTCGATGAGCGTTTGAATATTGTCTACAATATCGCTGATAGAAATCTTAGTGAAGCTGAATATATCGTCTTTGACCTTGAGACGACAGGCCTATCTTCAAGACATGACTACATTATTGAATTTGGTGCCGTCTTGATGCATAAGGGCATGGTCAAAGATAAGAAAGACTTCTTTATTAAACCACCGATAGCTCTATCAGAAAATATCAGTAAGCTCACCAATATTCATGAAGAAGATTTAGCTAATGCTAGAACTTTTAAGGAGGCTTATACAGAAATATTAGATTTTATTAAAGATAGAATATTAGTCGCTCACAATGCGAGCTTTGACTATGGTTTTTTAAATGAAGAATTAAAACGTCTAAACTTAGATACTTTAAAGAATCCTGTCATTGATACTTTAGACTTTGCTCGTAGTTTATTTAAGTCTCGTCGCTCCTATCGACTGGGCAATATGGCTAAGCTATATGGTGTTTCTTATAATGAAGAAGTTGCCCATCGTGCTGATTATGATGCTGATGTCTTGGCCCAAGTCTTTAATTTGATGCTCAAAGACGCTAAGAAGAACGGCGTAGAAAATCTTAAGGAATTAAGTGAATTTCAAAGCCCTGATGCCTTTGTCAAAAAGATGGCATATCATACTAATGTCTTATGTAAGAATAAAGCTGGCTTAAAAGACTTATTTAAATTAGTATCTATTTCTAATACTGATAGCCTTGCCATCTTTGGTAAGGCCAATACTAAGTCTAGTGATTCAGAATTTATTGCTGAGCCAAGAATTCTTCGCAAGACCTTAAATGAGTATCGCAAGGACTTATTGATAGGTAGTGGTTGTCTAAATGGCGAAGTCTTTGAGATAGTTTCTACAAGAAGTAAGGAAGAACTAGAAAAGGCCATCAGTTTTTATGACTATATCGAAATTCAACCATTAGAGAATTATCGTCACTTAATCGAAGATAGGGGCAGTTTTGATTGGGAACGCCTTAAACAGTACCAACGCGATATAATCGAAGAAGCTTTGAGACAAAATAAAATCATTGTCGCCACCGGTGATTTACACTATGTGACAAAAGAAGAGAAGATTTTGCGAGATGTCTATGTCAATTCACAAGGTATAGGAGGAACTCGTCATCCGCTATATTCATATAACAAAGAAAAGCGTATGAAACAGATCATTCCTGACCAACACTTCCGCAATACAAGAGAGATGTTAGATGCCTTTGCCTGGCTTGAAGATGAAAAATTAATCGAAGACCTCGTCATCAATAATCCTAAAAAGATTGCCGATATGTGTGAGGTAATTAAACCTATACATTCTAAACTATATACGCCAGTGATTGAGGGTTCTAATGAAAAACTCATTAATATCATTTGGGAGAATGCAAAAAAGACCTATGGCGAACCTTTAGATGAATTTATTAAGGCTAGACTTGAAAGAGAGATAGATTCTATCATCGGCAATGGTTATGGCGTTATTTATTATGTTTCGCATCTACTTGTGAAAAAGAGTAATCAAGAGGGTTATCTAGTAGGCTCTAGAGGTTCGGTAGGTTCTTCTTTAGCTGCGACAATGGCTGGCATTACTGAAGTTAACCCTTTGCCGCCTCACTATGTCTGTCCTAAGTGTCAACACTTAGAATGGATAGAAGATAAGAAAGTGATGTCTGGCTATAATGTCCCTGATAAGGCTTGCCCTAAATGCGGAGCCATGATGAAGGGGAATGGCCAAAATATTCCTTTTGAGACCTTCTTAGGATTTAATGGTGATAAGGTACCAGATATCGATTTAAACTTCTCGGGTGATTATCAAGAAAAAGCTCACCTGTTCACAAGAGAAATATTCGGTGAAGACCATGTCTTTAGAGCAGGAACGATATCGACGGTAGCTGAAAAGACTGCCTTTGGTTATGTGTCGGGCTATTGCGAAGAAAAGGGTATCACCAATATGTCAAGAGCCCAAAGACAAAGATTGGCTTCAGGATGTGAAGGAGTTAAAAGAACGACAGGTCAACACCCTGGAGGTATTATCGTCATTCCAAGTTATATGGATGTCTATGATTTTACACCAGTCCAATATCCAGCCAATGACCCAGAAGCAACTTGGCTTACAACTCACTTCGATTTCCATGAAATTCATGACAACGTTTTGAAGTTTGATATCCTCGGTCACGTCGATCCGACAGCTATGCGTCTATTGCAGAATATTTCGGGTATTGACCCTAGAAGCATTCCGATGAATGATGAGAAAGTCATGTCCTTATTCTCGTCGACTAAAGCTTTAAATATCATCAATCCTGACTATGATGAAAAGACAGGCGCTTGTGGTTTACCAGAATTTGGTACTCGCTTTGTACGTGGCATCTTACAAGAGACAAGCCCTAAAACTTTTTCGGATTTGATTCAGATTTCTGGATTATCCCATGGTACAGATGTTTGGAATAATAATGCAAAAGACCTCGTCGATGAGGGAATTCCCCTAAGAGATGTCATCGGTTGTCGTGATGATATCATGTCAACTATGCTGCAATATGGGCTACCCTCAAAGGCATCATTTGACATCATGGAAAAAGTTAGAAAGGGTAAGGGACTTTCTAGTGAGCATGAACAATTGATGGCGGAACATAATGTTCCTAAATGGTATATTGAATCATGTAAAAAGATTAAATACATGTTCCCTAAGGCCCACGCTACAGCCTATGTAATCATGGCAGTTCGCATCGCTTGGTTTAAGGTCTACTATCCCGAATATTACTATGTCTCATTCTTTACTCTTCGTTGTGACGCCTATGAGATAGAGACGATGATTAAAGATGCAAAGTCGATAAAAAGTCGTATGGATGAGATACAAGCTAAGATGCAATCTAATGAGCCAGGTCAAAAGGCTTCTAAGAAAGAAGTTGATATCTTTAATGCTTTGGAAGTATGTTATGAGATGGTATCGAGAGGTTATCGTTTGACAAATATAGACATTGAACGTTCTTTGGCAACTGAATTTTTAGTCAATCCCGATAATCATCATGAGATTATTCCACCCTTTGTCATCTTGGATGGTTTAGGTGCCAACGTTGCGGAAAGTATTGTCAAAGCTAGAAATGAGCGCAGTTTTATATCTAAAGAGGACTTGCTCAATAGAACCCAACTTTCTCAAACCCTACTTCGTAAACTAGAAGCTTTAAAAGTAGTAGATAATTTGGAAGATTCTAACCAAATATCTTTATTTTAAGATTTAAATATAGTATAATGAGTGCAAGCAAGGAGCGAGATATTCGCTCCTTATTAATTGATTAGGAGGTAGAATGTTACAACAGGATTTAATTAGAAGTGAGATTAAAAAATGTCTAGAAGCTAATGGCTACCACTTGTATGCGATGAATATTTTTAAAAGGCAAGGGGAATTAATATTGGCAGTTGAAATTGACGAGAGTTTAGACTTAAATCAGATTTCTATTATCTCTGAGAAGATATCTTTACTTCTAGATGAGATTGATTCAAGTGATGACCACTATATCTTAGATATCAGTTCTGCCGGCATTGAAAGACCTATTGAGCTAGAAGATTTAGCTGAGGCTATAGGCTCTTATATCCATGTCGATTTAGTGGATAAGACTAGTGTGGAAGGAGACTTGCTAAAAGTTGATGATGATTTCATTACACTAATAGTAAAAGTTAAAAACCTGACCAAAAACGAAAAGGTCAATAAGAATAAAATTAATAGAGTACGCTACGCAATTAAATTTTAAAAGGAGAAGAAAATGAGCGGTATTAGTTTAAAAAACAAAGATTTTATCGATGGAATGCGTATTTTTGAAGATGATCGTAAAATCGACCCCGAGTTTGTCCTTGAGACATTAAAGGAAGCTATTGTTAAGACATATCAAAAACATATCGATGCTCCAGCAGCTATCGTACGTGTGGAAATCGATGGCAAGGAGATGAAAATCTTCCATGATTTGACTGTAGTTGAAGATGAGAGTGATAAATTTGATGAGACTTTAGATATTGAACTCAGCGAAGCTTTAAAGATTAATCCTGAGGCTAAAGTTGGTGATGTCATCACTAGAGAAGTAAACTTCAATGAGATTGGTCGTACTTCGATTAGTGTCGCTAAGAATATGCTTAAGCAAAAGATTAAAGAGTATGAGAAACAACGTGTATATGATGAATATAAGGATAAGGAATATGATTTAATTAGCGGCATCATTAAGACAGTTGAAGATAAGTTTGTCCTTGTAGATATCAAGAATACTATCGGTATCTTATTGAAATCAGAACAGATTCCTGGCGAAATCTATCGTGAAGGTATGCAGATTAAAGCTATCATCAAAGAGGTATCTAAAAATTCTAAGGGTTCACAAGTCGTCTTATCACGTGCTGATGCCATGTTTGTAAAACGTTTGTTCGAAAAAGAAGTGCCAGAGATTCAACAGGGTATCATTGAAATCAAAGCCATTGCCAGAGAAGCTGGTGAACGCACTAAGATGGCTGTCTATTCACGCAATGAAGAGGTTGATCCAATCGGTGCATGTATAGGGCCTAGAGGAAGTCGTGTACAAGCTGTCATCTCAGAAGTTAAGGGTGAAAAGATTGATGTCTTTGAATGGAATGACAATATTGGTGAACTAGTGAAGAATGCCTTATCACCTGCGGAAGTAAAAGCTTGCTTCTACCAAGAAGAGAATTTAGAAGGTTTGAGCGAAGAAGAGATTCAAAGAAGACTCAAACGCAATAATCGTCCATTGCTAGTAGTTGTCGATGATGACCAATTATCAGTAGCTATTGGTAAGAAGGGTAAAAATGCAAAGTTAGCTGTCAAGTTAACTGATCGCAAGATTGATATCAAGACTGTATCAGAGATTGAAGAGATGGGCATTGATATTGATGAAAAGGTTGCTGAATTCACTCTTGACCAAGAACGCATCCGCAAGGAAAAAGAAGCTAAGAAGTTCATGCAACTTCAAGAAGAAGCTCTAAAGCGTAAGCAAGAATTTGATCAAGAATTAAGAGATAACGATACTGGCATGATTGAAGAAGTCTTTGACGAATTAGAGACTGATACGCCAATAGAGGAAATAGAAGTATTTGGTGAAGAAGATAATTTCGAAGATGAAATCGAAAACAAAGAGGAAGTAGAAGAAATCCCTTCTGATGTAGTTGAAGAAGTCAAAGAAGAAGTTAAGGAAGAGGTTAAAGAGCCAAAACGTAAGTTAAAGCTAGAACCAAAACCAGAATACAAATCTAAGTTCGAAGATTATGCTGATGCTTCTAAACCAGTTGAAAAACCAGTTGAAAAGAAGCGCAAAAAGAAAAATGATGATGATGACCGTCGTTTAAGAGCTAAGGACATGAAGAAGGATAAGGAACATGCCCTTAAAGTAGAATATTCTGAAGAAGAATTAGAAGAGATTAGACTTAAAGAAGAAGAAGAATCAGCTGATTCTTGGATCAATGAAGATATCGATTTTGATGCTTATGACGACTACTACGACAAGGACTAATCTATGAAAAAGATACCTATGCGTCGTTGTGTAGCTACTCAAGAGTCTTGCCCTAAAAAGGAATTGCTTAGAATTGTGCGCACACCGGAAGGAAATGTAGAAGTTGACCTCACTGGTAAGCGTAATGGTAAGGGCGCCTATTTAAAAAAGGACCTTGAAGCATTAAAGATAGCTAAACAGAAAAGGGCTTTAAATAGAGCCTTAGAAGTTGAGATTCCAGAAGAGATATATAAACAGATCGAAGATATAATCAATGGATAAGCTCATTCAGACTATCGGTTTAGCTTATCGAGCATCAAAAGTTCTCATTGGTGAAATCTTAATCTCAAATATGTCATCAATTCGTTTGGTCTTTGTCGCAAGTGATGCTTCTGACAAGACTAAACAACGTTTTAAAAAGAAATGCTACTACTACAAGATTCCTTGTATAGAAAACTATAAGAGCGAAGATTTATCTAAGGCTATCGGTAAACATCGTATTATGGCTATCGGTATAAGTGATGAAGGCTTTGCGGATAGTATGATAAAAGAAATAGAAAGAAGGAGTGTCAATGGCTAAACAAACAAACAGAAAAAACAATAAGAAAAATAAAGGCGGATATAATCCTCGTCCTTTAAGTCAAGAAAAAGTTGACGCTATTACATATCAAGAAGGTATTACAGTCAGTGAATTAGCTGCTAAGATTCATAAAAATGCCAGTGATATCATCAAAGTCTTATTCATGTTGTCAAAGATGGTAACTATCAATTCAAGTCTTGATGATGAGACGGTTGAATTAGTATGTCTAGAATATGGCATCGACGCAACTAAAGAAGAAGTTAAAGAAGATAATAATCTAGAGGACGATGAAATCGATGATCCAAAAGATTTGAAAGAGCGTGCTCCTATCGTCACTATCATGGGCCATGTCGACCATGGTAAGACGACTTTACTAGATTCTATTCGTAAGACTAAGGTTGTCGAAGGAGAATTTGGCGGTATCACTCAACACATCGGTGCCTATCAAGTAAAAGTTAATAATAAGCTTGTAACCTTCTTAGATACGCCAGGACATGAAGCTTTTACAGCTATGCGTGCCAGAGGTGCTAAGGTTACCGATGTATCTATCATCGTCGTAGCAGCTGATGACGGAGTTATGCCCCAGACTAAAGAAGCAGTTGACCACTCTAAGGCTGCTGATGTGCCTATCATCGTAGCTATCAATAAGATGGATAAGCCAGATGCTAATCCAGATAGAGTTAAAAGCGAAATGGCCGATTTAGGTTTGATACCTGAAGAGTGGGGTGGCGATACCATCTTTGTAAACTGTAGTGCTAAAACTGGTGAAGGTATCAAAGAGATATTAGAGACTATACTAGTTGTGGCTGAAGTCAAAGAATTAAAAGCTAATCCTAAAAAAATAGCTACAGGTACAGTAATTGAAGCTAAACGAGATAAGGGCAGAGGACCAGTTTCGACACTGCTAGTTCAAAATGGCGTCTTGAGACAGGGCGATTCAATAGTTGTCGGCTCATGTTATGGTAAAGTCAGAAAGATGACTGACGATATGGGCAGAGAAATAAAAGAAGCTTTACCTTCAACACCGGTTGAAATCATCGGTTTAAATGATGTACCAGTTGCCGGTGATAATTTCAAAGTCTTCTATAATGATAAAGAGGCTAGAAGTGTAGCTGAAAAACGTGCTAAAGCTAAGATTGAAAAAGAGCGTAATGCGATTAGTGCTATGTCTTTGGATGACCTTGCCAATCAGATTGCTCAAGGTGATGTCAAAGAGATTCCAGTCATCGTCAAAGCTGATGTGCAGGGTACCGCCGAAGCCGTATCAGCATCTTTGGCTAAGATTGATGTTGATGGAGTTAAAGTTTCTATCATCCGCTCTAGTGCTGGCGCCATCTCTGAATCAGATGTCATGTTGGCGAGCGTATCTAAGGCTGTCATCTATGGTTTCAATGTAAGACCAGATGCCAACGTTCGTAAAAAAGCTGCTGAAGAGGGTGTAGATATTCGTCTTCACAATATCATCTACAAGGCTGTTGAGGAGATGGAAGCAGCTATGAAGGGTATGCTAGCACCGGTGTATGAAGAAGTAGTCATCGGCCAAGCTGAAGTTAGAAAGGTATATAAGGTATCTAAGATTGGTACTATTGCCGGTTCTATGGTCACTGATGGAAAACTTGTAAGAGATTGTAAAGTTCGCCTCATTCGTGATGGTATTGTTATCTACACGGGTAAATTAGCTTCTTTAAAACGTTTTGAAAATGATGCTAAAGAAGTTAATAGCGGTTATGAATGCGGTCTTACAATTGAAAACTACAATGATATTAAAGAAGGTGATGTCATCGAAGCCTTCCAAGACCAAGAGGTTGAAAGAAGCTAATGTCATTACGTCTTGAAAGAATAGAATCTTTGATGTTGAAGGAGTTATCTAATATCATCGCCTTTGAACTCAAAGATCCCAAGCTTGGTTTCATTACTATTTCAGAAGTTAAAGTGACTAATGATTTGAGTTATGCCAAAGTCTATGTCTCTTTTCTTGGTAAACAAGAAAGAAATGAGGCAGGGCTCAAAGTCTTGAAGAAGGCTAAAGGTTTTCTCAAGAGCGAATTAGCTAAAAGAATGAAACTGAGAAAGATACCAGAGCTCATCTTCGTGCAAGATACAAGTTTAGAAAATGCTCGCAAGATAGAAAATATTCTTGAAAAAGTTAATAAAAATCAATAAAGTCTAAACCCAGCGAACTGCTGGGTTTAGTTATCTAAAGTAAATTATTAATATCGCTAATGATAAAAATGGAATAAGGGGATAAGCATCATCAATTTTTTTAAAGGGAAAAGATAAAAGAATATAAAGGCCTAGTAATAGATAGCTGAAAATAAAGGCATCATAAATTTCAAGTCCCATTATTAATGCGCAATAGGCTAATACTTCTAAATCACCTATGCCAATAATCTCTTTATATTTCTTATTGATGATAAGTAAGATTAAAGGTAATAAAAAAGCTACTCCTACTTCACTTAAGGCTATAGGTCTTTGAATATAGATGATGATGGCTAATAGTCCGATGATATGAATATTGATAGTATATATCTCACTAAAAAAGATATCGCAGAGTGTAGCGATATAAAAGCTGATGATGAGAAGATATTCTATTAAACCAATATTTGGAAGTGATAGAAAGTATAGATATATCAATGTGAAGATAAATTCTAAGAGATATTGATACTTAGCTTTAATAAGTTTATGAATCAGAATATTTATTATTAAAATGATAAGTAAATGCATAATCTATTATTGTCAATTTATGATAGAAATCCTTGACACTTATGATATAATTCATATGTATTTGCAAAGATTGAGACACGTTTCTTAAATATTAGGTATAGAGAGTCAATATTTGGTGGAAGTTGATACAAGGATTTAAGAAAAATCACTCATGAGCTATGGCAGTGATAAGCTGTCATCGTCTACTCACGTTATGAGCTAAAGTTATAAATAAGGTGGTACCGCGCTAATTGCGCCCTTGGTAGCACCTTTTTATATTATGAAAGGAGAAAAAATATGGAATACAAAGATACTCTACACATGCCAAATACAGAGTTTGAAATGCGTGGTAATCTACCATCTAAGGAACCAAATTTCTTAAAAGAATGGGAAGAAGATGACCACTATACAAAAATATTAGAGCGCAATAAGGGCAATAAGCCATTTGTGCTACATGATGGCCCACCATATGCTAATGGTAATCTACATGCCGGCACGGCGATGAATCGTATCATCAAAGATATCATTGTCAGAAGTAAGGGTATGGCTGGCTACTATACACCATTTTTCCCTGGCTGGGATACTCATGGTTTACCCATTGAAAATGCTATTCAGAAATTAGGCGTCAATCGTAAAGAGGTATCACCTAGTGAATTTAGAGAAAAATGCGCTGAATATGCTCGTGGTCAAATCGCTACCCAAATGACCACGATGAAACGCCTAGGACAAGTAGCTGATTACAAACATCCATATATAACTTTAAATAAGGAATATGAAGCTCGCCAGATTCGTTCTTTTGCCAAGATGGCTCTAGAGGGATTGATTTATCAAGGATTAAAACCTATCTATTGGTCACCATATCAAGAGACAGCTATTGCTGATAGTGAAATTGTCTACTTTGACCGTAAAGATCCAACTATCTTTGTGAGCTTTGATGTAGTTGATCCTAAAGGAGTCTTAGATGGTGATGAGAAATTTGTAATATGGACGACAACGCCATGGACTATTCCAGCTAACCTGGCAATCTGTCTAAATGAGGCCTTTGACTATGCGGTAGTAAAAACCGAAAAAGGTAAGCTCATCTTCTTGGAGTCTAAAGTTGAAGAATTATTAAATAAATTTGAACTTACTGGTGAAGTGATTAAGACCTTTAAGGGAAAAGAATTAGAAGGCATCTTATGCCGTCATCCGCTATATGATGATAGAACATCAGTTATTATTTTAGGTAGCCATGTCACTGATGAAGATGGTACAGGTTGTGTTCATACTGCTCCAGGTCATGGTCTTGATGACTTTATCGTCTGTCAGAAATATGGCATAAAAGCTTTCTGTCCGGTCGATGAAAAGGGTCTATTGACTAGCGAAGCAGGAGCGGATCTAGAAGGCAAATTCGTCTTAGATGCTAATAAAGATGTCGTAGTAAAACTAGATGAACTTGGACATCTATTAAAAATGGAATGGATTACCCACTCTTATCCACATGATGACAGATTGAAAAAGCCAGTTATCTTCAGAGCGACTGTACAGTGGTTCGCTTCGATTGAAAAGATTAAAGACCGTCTATTAAAGGCTGTTGGTGATGTTAAATGGCAGAATGAATGGGGTGAATTACGCCTATCTAATATGATTAAAGACCGTAAAGATTGGTGTATCTCAAGACAGAGACTATGGGGTGTTCCTATTCCTATTATCTATAATGAAGACCACAGCCCTATCATCGATGAAGAAGTATTTGAACATATCGCTAGTCTTTTTGAAAAAGAAGGTTCTAATGTTTGGTTTGAAAAAGAAGCTAAAGACCTCTTACCAGAAGGTTATACTAATTCTCTTTCACCAAATGGTAAATTCACTAAAGAAAAAGACATTATGGATGTTTGGTTTGACTCAGGTTCTTCATGGAATGAATTAATCGCTAGAGGTTATAGCTATCCATGTGACTTATATTTTGAAGGTAGTGACCAATATCGCGGTTGGTTCAATTCATCTTTGATTGTCTCAGTAGCTAATCATGATGTGGCACCTTATAAGAGTGTGTTATCTCATGGCTATGTTTGTGACTCTAAGGGTCAAGCTATGCATAAATCAGTAGGTAATGTTGTAAATCCTATTGATATCATTGAAAAATATGGTGCTGATATCTTACGTCTATGGGCCGCTACAGTTGATTTTAAAGCTGATATGCGCATTGGTGACAGCAATCTTAAACAGGTTTCTGAACAATATCGCAAAGTTAGAAATACTTTCCGCTTCATGTTAGGAAATATCAATCCTTTAGACTTTGATTATTCTAAAGATGGTATTGCTTATGAAGATTTAACTCTTGCCGATAAGTATATGATCATTAAACTACAAGAAGTAATCGATAAAGTTAGATTAGCATACGAAAGTTATGACTTCGTCAGTGCTACAAGTGTGATGACTAACTTCATGACTAATGAAATCAGTTCTTACTATCTAGACTACACCAAGGATATCTTATATATTGATTCCAAAAATGGTCATAGAAGAAGACAAGTGCAGACTGTCATCTATGAATTAGTCGATGCCCTAGTTAAGTTGTGGTCACCAGTACTATCCTTTACGACTTATGAAATCTGGAAGTACTATAAACATGAAGATATCAAGTCAGTACACTATACCCACTTCCCTGAAGTTAAACATTTCGCTGATGAAAGTGAAATCATCACTAAGTTTAATCGTTTATTCTTGATTAGAGATGATATTCTTAAATCATTAGAACTAGCACGTCAAGACAAGACTATAGGTAAATCATTAGAAGCTCATGTCATCATGCATGTAAATGAAGAAGACTACAAGCTTTTAAATGAGACATTCCCTGATAGCATTGCCCAATGGTTAATTGTATCTAAAGTATCATTCACCGATGAGAAACTAGATGCCTATGAATGTGTTGAAATCAAGATTGAAAAGGCTATGGGAACTGTTTGTCCACGTTGTTGGAACATCACTGAAAGTCATAATGAAGACGGCTTATGCAATCGCTGTAAAAAAGTCTTAGAAGGATAATTAAATAAAGTAATCTCATAAAAAAGATAAATCTTATAGAGATTACTTTTATTTTTGTTATAATGATTTTATGAAAAAATGGTTATGTGATGAAATGATTCAAAAAAAGATACTTACTTATTCTCTGAGTGGTATTATCATCCTCTGTTTCTTTTTCTTCGTATCGGAATTTGATGTAGTCGCTACAGCGATAAAGAATCTTTTATCGATACTATCACCCTTTATATGGGGAGTCACATTCGCTTTCTTTTTAATACCTTTAGCTAATCGTATAGATAAGTTTTTTCCTTTAAGAAAAAGACCGAATCTTAGAAATACACTAATAGCTATACTATGTATCATCTTCTTAATCTTAGTGATAGCTTTATTCTTCGCTATTTTAATACCACAACTTGTCATCAGTATCAGTCAATTGACAGAAGTATTTAAGGGTTATATCGATAATGCGACTGCTTGGATAAATGATTTCTCTGAGCTTATCGCCTTGTCAGATGAGACCATCAATGATATCTATACCTTTGCTTCTGAATTAGTATCACGCCTCATCGTTTGGGCTCAAGGATACTTGCCAAGCTTAGTTCAAACGATTATTTCTTCTTTTACAGGAATTGGTAATTTTGTCATCGGTATCATCGTCGCCCTATATATCATCATCGATAGAGAACATCTAAAAAGACAATTGAGCAGATTGTCACAAGCTGTCTTTTCAACTAGGCATCATCAACGCTTTGCGATGCTGGTGCATTTAGCGATTGAAAAGTTCTCACATTTCTTTATTGGCAAAGTCATCGACTCAATCATCATTGGTATTTTGACTTTTATCACGATGACTGTTTTAAAACTAGACTATGCCATTCTAATTAGTTTTATCGTTGGTGTTACCAATGTCATTCCTTTCTTTGGTCCGTTTATTGGTGCCATCCCAAGTATCTTCATTCTTCTTATTGTCGATCCATTGCAAGCTCTCATATTCGCTATCGACATACTGATTATCCAACAATTAGATGGTAACCTAATTGGTCCGACAATCTTAGGAGATTCCATGGGTCTGTCAAGTTTATGGATTATGTTTGCGATTATCGTCGGTGGTGCCTACTTTGGTGTACTAGGAATGATAGTTGGTGTTCCTGTCTTCGCTATTATCTATTTTTTAATCAAGGAATTTGTCGATAATAGATTGAATGATAAGAGTCTTGAAACTGAAAGTGAGAATAAGGAGTAATACTCCTTATTTTATTGAAATATGGAAATAGATGCAGATTATTTAGCCAAATCAGTTACTAAGGCTGGAAGGATACTTCTAGAATGTGGGGCTGAAATATATAGAGTGGAAGATACGATGAAACGTATAGCTCTTTGTTATGGGGCGGATGTCGTCGATTCCTATGCTACACCGACCTTACTAATTATTTCTTTTAGTTTAAATGGTCATTTAACCCATAACATCAAAAGAGTTTCCTCTAAGACAGTCAATTTAAATAAGATAGAGGAGATAAATAATTTATCGCGTGAATTAAGTCATACTATGATGGATTTAGATTGTTTAAATGAACATCTAGATAAGATAGATAGGCAAAGAGATATTCATTTAATCAATAGTATTCTTGGAGCTGCCGTCTGTACCTTTGGCTTTGCCTTCTTTTTTGGTGGAGGTATTAATGAGGCTATATTCGCCGTCATTATCGGTACGATAGTCAAGACTTTCGTCGATTTATTATCAGAATATTTTCCGTCATCATTCTTTATTCATCTATTCGCTTCAAGTTTACTCACAGCCTTAGCTATCATCTTTAAAAATATCATTCCTTATAATCAAGATATTGTCATCATCTCTAGCTTGATGTTACTTGTACCAGGTCTATCTATTACTAATGCAATTAGGGATTCAGTTAGAGGAGACTTGCTCAGTGGCTTATCTAAGGCTACAGAAGCCATCTTTATCGCTGTCGCTTTGGCAGTAGGCAGTGGATTAGTCATAACTATGTTAGGAGCGTTTTAAATGTTAGAAGGATTTATGGCTTTTTTCGCCTCACTGGGATTTGGTATCTTATTCAATGTTCCTAAAAGGCAACTTATCTATGTAGCTATTGTCGGTATGTTCGGCGGTTTTAGCTATAAACTTTTATTACTTTTGAACATAGGTGATATCATAGCCTTATTTATCGCTAGTTCTATTATTTCTTTACTATCGGAAATATTAGCACGTCTATTGCATTGTCCGACGACTGTCTTTTTAATCTGTGCTCTAGTTCCTTTAGTGCCAGGAGGAGGCATGTATTATACAATATTAGAAATTGTCAATTCTAATTTGAATGAAGCCTTGATTACAGGCATTAATACTTTAGCTCAAGCTTGCTCCATCGTGATGGGTTGTACTTTGATCTCTAGCATCTTTTATACGATTAATTATGGAAAAAATAAAACGCTGTAAGTGGGTTAACTTAAATAATCCAAATTATATTAAATATCATGATGAAGAGTGGGGCATATTAAATCTAGATGAGAATCATCTTTTTGAAATGCTCATTCTAGAATCATTTCAAGCTGGCTTATCTTGGGAATGTGTACTCAATAAAAGAGAAGCTTTTAAAAAGGCTTATGATAATTTCGATATTAATAAAGTAATAAATTATGATGATGCCAAGATAGAAGAACTATTAAATAATCCTGATATCATTAGAAATAAATTAAAGATAAAAGCTAGTATCGATAATGCCAAGATCTTTAAGAAGATACAGAATCAGTATGGTTCTTTTAAAGAATTTCTCTTAACTTATATACCTGAAGTCATCTATGAAAATGATAGGACGACTTCTAGTATCTCTGATAATATCTCCAAGAGATTAAAAAAAGAAGGAATGAAATTTGCCGGTTCGACAATCATCTATTCCTACTTACAAGCTATTGGCTTAATCAATTCTCATGATGATGAATGTTATAAAAAAAGTAAGATTTAATCAGCTAATCTTACTTCTTTAATACCAGGAACTTCATCTAGTATGATAGCTTCGACACCTTCTTTGAGGGTCATATCTAGAGCGCTGCAACCTATGCAAGCTCCATGGACTCTAACATAGACGATGTCATCATCCATTGATACATATTCGACATCTCCGCCATCTCTTTGTAAGTATGGGCGGATTTTTTCTAATGTTCTAATAACTAATTCTTCCTTTTCCATTTTAACTCCTTATTAAAAATAGAACGAGAGCGACTAATACACCAAGTAATGCTCCGGTTAAGACTTCTGACCACTTGTGACCGAGGACTTCCTTCATCGGCTCATCATAGATGGCGTCATCAAAGTCGAGAATATTTTTTTCTTTGAGAGTTTGACTGATATGCTTAGTCAACATGATATTTTTGCCAGCATAGTATCTGACATTGGCAGCATCATAAGAGACAATGAGACCAAAGCCTAATGCGACGGCAAATAGTGGCGAATCAAAGCTTTCAATAAGCCCGACCGCCATGCATAGTGATGCGACACCGGCGGTATGGGAACTGGGATTGCCACCAGAAGCAAAAATTAGTTTCCAGTCTAATTTCTTTGTCTTGTGATATGCGATAAATGGCTTTATTGCTTGTGCTAAGATGACACTAGCGATAAATGACCATAAAGGATACATTGAACTTTGCATATTTCACCTCCAAGTTAGTATAGCATAATTCAAGTAAAAAATCTTGATAGCACGCTCTAATCTATTAAATACATTACTTAAAATTAGAGTATAATTAATTCATGAGTAAAATTGAAGATTATCAAATTGGGATGGTAGTTTATGGAAGAATAAGTGGCATTAAGCCATATGGGGCCTTTGTAGCCTTTGATGGTGATGTGACTGGTCTTATCCATATCAGTGAACTATCTAATGGTTTTGTCAAAGATGTTAGTAAGTTTGTACATATCAATGACTATGTCATGTTGAAGGTGATTGATATTGATTATGAACATTCGCAATTGCGTCTTTCTTTTAAGGCTTTGAGCCAAAACCGTCGCAAATATTTGAAAAAGGCAAAGTTTTTAGGAATGCCTCAAAATAAGATTGGATTTAGTTCAATCGCAAAAATGCTGCCAGTATGGCAAAAGGAGACCATGGATGATTAAAGTAGATTTATCAAAAGCTAAGCTGAATAAGCCGATTGAAACTTATCAAGAAGCAGTGAACGATGCCCATGTCAAGTTACATGAAAAGACAGGGGCCGGCAATGACTTTGTAGGTTGGGTGAATTGGCCTAATAGCTATGATGTAGAAGAATTTAATGAAATTCTTAAGCTCAAAGAAGAATTAAAGGGTAAGTATGATACAGTGCTTGTCTGTGGCATAGGTGGATCATATTTAGGCGCAAGAGCGGCTAATGAGATGATTAGAGGCCTATATCCAGATGATGGTATTGAATGTATCTTTGTCGGCAATACCTTCTCACACACTTATATCTCACAAGTACTTAAACATATTGAGAATAAGGAAGTTGTATTAAATGTTATATCTAAATCAGGCACGACTACTGAAACCTCTATCGCCTTTAGAATCTTTGAACAATTTATGTATGAAAAATATGGCGAAGAAGCAAAGGATAGAATCATCGCTACAACTGATGCCAACAAGGGTACTTTAAAGAAATTAGCGACCGAAAAGGGCTATAGAACTTTTACTATTCCTGATGATATCGGTGGGCGTTATTCTGTCTTTACACCGGTAGGTTTACTTCCTTTAGCTTTAGTAGGCATTGATATCAAGGCTTTGATGGAAGGAAGTAAGAAGGCTTATGAAGATTTATCTAATTCAGATTTAAAAGTTAATCCGGCTTATCAATATGCCGTAGCTAGAAGAATATTAGATGACATGGGTTATAAGGCAGAAATGTTTGTAACTTATCATTTGCAACTCACAATGGTAGCTGAATGGTGGAAACAATTATTTGGTGAATCTGAAGGAAAAGAGGGTCTTGGTATTCTACCAACTAGTGCATGTTTCTCTACTGACTTACACTCTTTAGGTCAGTTTATTCAAGAGGGTAAGAAAGTTTTATTCGAGACTCTATTCAATATAGAAGAGATGCCATTAGATATTACCTTCCCTAATGATGAACAAAATCTTGATAATATGAATTATCTTGCTTCTAAGAAATTATCGTGGGTAAATGAAATGGCCATGGAAGGAACTTTAAGTGCTCATACCGAAGAAGGGAATGTTCCTAATATTTGTATCAGCCTAAAAGATAATAGCGCCTATTGCTTTGGCTATATGATTTACTTCTTCTTTAAGGCTTGTGGTATGACTTGTTATCTACTAGATATCAACCCATTTAATCAGCCTGGTGTAGAAATTTATAAACGCAAAATGTTTAAGCTTTTGGGTAAAAAATAATTAACACTTCAATGTTTTTTCGCCCTTTTTAGCCCCAAAATATTGACACGGGGGGGGGTACCTGTTTTAAGATTTTTTATGAAGTAGTTCTTTCTAAATATAGTAAAAACTGCTGAATATAAGAGGGAGGATAAAACATTGAAAAAGAAATTAATTTCTATGGCTTTAGCCTTATTCATGGTATTAACATTCATACCTGCAAGTGTAATGGCTGAAGGCGAAGAAGCCAAAATCGGTGACACACTTTACCCTACAGTTAAAGAAGCTTTGGCTGCAGCTACAAGTGGTCAAACAGTTGAATTATTAAAAGATGTTGAAACTTCAACTGGCTACACTGTTCCTGATGGTGTTACTTTAGACGGCGCTGGAAAGAAAGTTACTCTTACCGCCGAAGTAAACGGTATTACTTTATATGGTGCTTCTAAAGTTACAAATCTAACTGTGGAAACAGGCGAAAGAGGTAAATATGCAGTTCATGCATATATAACTAGTGGTGCAGTTATTTCTAACGTAACTATCGTAGATAAGTCAGTAAAATGGGCTGGAATTCAAGTAAACGGTGGTAGTGCAACTGTTAGTGGTATTAATTACCAAGGTAGTTCTTATGCAGTAATCGAACTTGCAAAAGGTGATGGTGTTACAGGAAATCCTGTTGTAACTGTTGATGGAAGCATCACTTCTTCAGATGCAAATGTTTCTTCGATTTATGTCGATGTTGAAGAAATCCCAAGCCCAGTAGTAGATCAACTAGTTAAGGTTACTGACAATGCTAACGGTATGCTTACACCTGATTCTAAGCTAGAATTTGGCGATAATGGTCATGTGGTTGTCACTGAACCAGTTGAGCCAGAAAAACCAGCAGAACCAAGTGCTCCTGCATGCGCTGGTGAAAAAGACAAAAACTGCGATGGCGTAGTAACTTGTGAAGAAGAAAAAGGTGAAGGTTGGACTTGGAACAATTCTACTAAAGTGTGCGAATTCACTGGTAGTACAGGCTATACTGTAGTAAATACAGCTGCTAAATAATAATTATCCGACTAAACTTATTCAATAAAAGGCCTAACTGTTATAGTTGGACCTTTTTTCATGCTTAAGTTGATTAGCGACAGTCATGGAGAATGTTTATAGTGTCACCATCAATTTATCAGATATGCTACCTATATTGAATCACTGATTGTTCTGGATTATAGGCCTAATAATGATGATGCGTACTAGTTATTAATACATAATTAAGGAATATTAAATATAGAGAATGATATTACTATGATTTTATTGTTAAGTTAAATAGCCAAAAATCAAATAGTAAAAGGACGGCAATTACCGTCCAGTTTTATTTAGTAGTGTATTCTCTAAATCCTTCAGTCATATAGATGCGCAAGTCATTGATGATTTCTACTTCTACATCTTCATTATTATCATCTTTTAAGACCCAGAGTACATCGATAGAAGTATCGTAGTAATCAGAAACTTTTTCAATGAAGTCTAGGCCTTCTTTAATTGTCATATTAAATAGCGAAGTGCTTAAGGCATCAGCTAGGCCACTATGAGGGGTAATGATGGACACAGACATGTAGTAGTCGGAAGGATATAAAGTTTTAGGATTGATGATATGATGCATCTTTTCATCACCTTCAACTAGATAGTAATTGAAGTTGTCAGCTGAAGTGACAACGGAATTATTTTCAGTCAAGTAGACATTGGTTATGCCTTCGTATGAATAGGCATCGGTGCTTCTCGGGTCATTTATACCAACTCCCCATGGTGTACCATCGCCCTTATTATTAATAGTACGAACATTGCCACCACCTACTACACTGCCATTAGTGATACCATCTTCTTGAAGCTTTTCGGCAATCTTTTCAACCGCAAAGCCCTTAGCGATACCGCCGACATCTAATGAGACATTAGGGTCATCGATATAGACAGTGGAATTCTCTGGATCGATGATGATATGTTCGAAGCCATGATATTGACTAGCTTCTAATAATTCTTCTTCACCAGGTAAATTACCATATTCGCCATTGGCATTGAGCGCTTTTCCTTCTTCACGATAATTGTGCCAAACTCTTAAAAGAGAACCTTGAGTGATATCAAATAGACCATCGGATAAATCATACATCTCTTTAGCCATTTCGATTAATTCGATGATTTCACTTTCGACTTTAACGGGAGCTATACCAGCATTATCATTGATAGTTTTGATATTGTTGACACCTTCATAATTATTATAGATATCAAATAAGCGATGATACTTATTGGCATAGGTATATATCTCAGATACATATTCATCATATATTTCTTTATCTTCAGTATAGAGAATCCAATTCCATACCGTATTAAAACCACAGTCGTAACAGATGCCAGAAAAACGTTGTTTTTCCTTTTGACATCCACTTAAGACCATGCCAAAAATCATTATAGACAATAGGATTTTTTTCATTTCTTACTCCTTCAATTTAATGGAGTTATTATAGCATATATGATAGAATATAACTATCGAATAAGGAGGATAATATTATATGGCGTTCTTGATTGGACCAATGCAAAAACATTTAGATGGCCACAAAGAACTGACCGCTCATAACGACATAATCGATTTAACCAACGTAGAGAAAGTATATATCCCACTTATGCATGGCAATGCGACAGTAAAATGTTTTGTCAATGTAGGGGATGAAGTCAAGATTGGTGATCGCGTAGGCGTTAGGGACGATCATTTTTATGTGCCTTTTTTTGCGTCTGTATCAGGTAAAGTAGTAGGAATAGAAAAACGCATGTCTTCTAGTCTAAGACCAGTTGACCATGTAGTTATTCAAAATGACCACCTCAATACAAAGGCTACTTTGCCAACTTTATCAGAAGATTCTTCAAGAGAAGAAATCATTGATTTTATGAAAGAAAAAGGTCTTGTCGGTTGTGGCGGTGCCGGTTTCCCAACATATATCAAGTATCAGACCGATAAGTGCGAGACACTCATTATCAATGCGGTGGAGTGTGAACCTTATATCACTGCTGATGCGAGAATGATTGAAGGAAATAAAGACCTATTTAGATTAGGTGTCTTGACAATGTTTAAGGCGTCTAATGCCAAAGTATGTTATATCGGTATCAAAGAGAGTAAGAAAGAACTTATTGGTGAATTACAGACTCTATTTAAAGATGATGACAAAGTAGAAGTAAAGATTGTCAAAGATGTATATCCAATGGGTTGGGAAAGAACTCTCGTTTTCGCTCTTTTGGGGAAACGTTATGACAAATTACCTATTGAAGTAGGAGCTATCGTATCAAATGCGAATACAGCCATCATGTTGGCGCAAGCGATGAAGACAGGGCTTCCTATCTATGAAAAGATTGTTACCGTATCAGGTAATGGTATCAAGGAAGCTCACAATGTTAAATGTCGAGTTGGAACAACTTTTAAAGAGTTGATTGAAGCTTGTGGTGGACTTGTAGAAAACGACAAATTCAGCCTCATAGCTGGTGGACCTATGATGGGTACAGCTGTCACTAAGGATGAAGTTGCTGTCGGTGCTGCTAGTAATGCAGTGACAGTAATGAAATATGCTGAGGTGCATGAAGTATCATGTTTGAGATGCGGTCAATGCGTTGACCATTGTCCTAGTGGTCTAGAACCAGTTAATATCAATAAGGCTTTAAAGGCTAAAGATTTAGATTTATTAAAGAAACTTAAACCTATGGATTGTATAGAATGTGGTATGTGTACTTACATTTGTCCATCTAAGATTGAAGTTACTGAAGGGGTACGCCGCGCTAAGAAGGCTGTGGCACTTAATCGATAGGAGGGGAGAAAATGGAATTAAAATATAAAGCGGCTCCACACTATAGACAGAGCCAATCTACATCTAAGATAATGATGCACCTGACTATCGCTTTACTTATCGTCTATGCTTTTGCGCTATATCGCAGCTTTACTTTAGGAACTGACTATCTAGTTAGAGCCATCGTCTTGATGTTGACTTCTAATATTGTAGCTATTGCGACAGAAAGTATTTGGGCTATTTTTCATCATCAAAATGTCATTAAATATTTAGCTTCTTCTTACCCATGGGTAACAGCTATTATTTTGACTTTGATGGTGCCAGTTAATACAGAAGTTTACGCTTTAGCTGTATCGACATTTATAGCTATATTCTTCGCTAAGTTAGTATTTGGCGGCTTTGGACAGAATATCTTTAATCCAGCCGCTGTCGGCAGAGCAATTATCTTTGCTAGTTTCACTGGCAGTATTTCTACTGATTTAATCACTAGTGCGACACCTGCTACTACTTTAGCCAGTGTTGGGCAGATTGCTTCTAGTGCTGATTTTAGCGTCTTCTTAAATGACTTTGGCGGCTTATTAAATCTAGCTCTTGGTATGTATCAGGGAGCTATGGGCGAGACATTCTCGCTTGTAATCATTGCCATGGGTATCTATTTGAGCATTGTAAATGTCATCGATTGGCGCGTTCCTGTCACATATCTTGGTGTTTTATTCTGTGGCTCATTACTTGTAGGTCTTAGCCATGGTTTAGGTATAGAATATGCTCTATATTCTATTTTGACAGGTGGTGCTATCTTCGGTGCTGTCTTCATGCTTACAGATCCAGTAACTAATCCGACCACAAGGGCAGGTAAGATAGTCTTCGCAAGTTTTGCAGCCTTTGTGACTATCGTTATTCGTTATTATTCTAATCTTCCTGAGGGTGTATTATATTCAATCCTCTTAGCTAATATCATGACGCCTGTCATCGATAAATTCTTTGCGGGTAAACAAGTTGAACATATCAATAGAAATATCATAGCTACCTTTGGTACTGTCATTGTTTCTATCTTATTGATATTTGCAATGGGCTTTGGCTTAAAAGCTTCACCATATACTAGCATTCTTGGACCAGATGTTCCTGAATTTAATCACGGTTCAACTATTTCTCTAAGTGATGATTATAGTGTCTACGCTCCAGAACTTGTAAGCCAAGAAGGCGATACTTACATTGTTAGCGTTAAAGGCTTTGGCATGTTAGATACTGCTGATGGTGGCGCTGGTGGCGGTGGTTCATATACTAATAATGAAGTTGCAGTCACTATTGATCCTACTACTAATACTGTCGTATCAGTTAAACTCGAGATTTTCGGTGATACTGTCGGTGTAGGTGATACGGTTGATAACGAAGGTTTCTATTATCAATTTGTCGGCACTTCTAAAGATAGTGATATCGATGTCGTATCAGCTGCTACTTATACTTCTAAATCAGTTGCTGCAGCAGTTAGCTATGTCTTAGATGGCTGCCCAAGTGTAATGACTTTAAGTGATGACTATAGCGCATATGAAGCTCAAGCTACTGTCAATGAAGATGGTTCAATCCATGTCTCAGTTAAAGGATTTGGTATGTTAGATAGTAGTCTTGGTGGTGCTGGTGGAAGCGGCTCATATACTAATAATGAATTTGATATCACAGTTGAAGATGGTAAAGTAACTTCAGTTACTATGACTATCTTTGGTGATACTGTCGGTGTTGGTGATACGGTTGATGAAGCATATCTAGAATCTTTCGTTGGTAAAGGTCTAGAAGATGAGGTTGATATTGTTTCTAGTGCTACTTATACATCTAATTCAGCTATTGCAGCTATTCAGGCAGCACTGAGTGCTAACTAGGAGGAAAATATATGAAAAAGACAATTACATTAGTTTTATTCTTAGGAATTGTAGCTGCTATCTCAGGTCTATGCATCAGTTTAGTAAATGATATTACTAGTCCATTAATTACTGAAAATGAGATTGCATCAGAAAAGACTAATCTAGAACTGATGTTCCCTGGCGCTACATTTGAAACAATTGATTATACTGGTGATGACGAAAGTATCTTAGGTATCTATGAAGTAGTTGACACTGGTTATGTTGTAAAAGTTGAAGGTTATGGTTATTCTAGCACTCCAATTGTCGCTTTGATTGGCTTTGATTATGATATTACAGTCCTAGATGTTATCATCTTATCTAATCAAGAGACCAATGGTTATGGAAGCAGATGTTTTGAAGATAGTTTTATCGATACTGCCTATGTAGGCAAGGCTATTGATGAGGAAGTAGATATGTTATCTGGTGCTACTCTAACTTCAACAGCTATGAAAAATATGATTGATTCTGCGCGTACAGCGCTTAGCAACTAGGAGGCATTTATGTGGAATAATTTTAAAAATGGCTTCGTAAAAGAAAATCCAGTATTTGGCTTATACCTTGGTATGTGTAGTGCTCTAGCTATTTCTACTTCTCTGAATAATGCGATAGGAATGGGCTTATGCGTTACATTAGTACTGATTTGTTCAAATATTCTTGTATCTTTAATTCGCAAGATTACCCCAGACGAAATTCGTATTCCTGTCTATATCGTAATCATCGCATCACTAGTTACTGTCGTTGAGATGTTTGTTCATGCATATATGCCTGAATTATATACATCATTAGGTGTATTCTTATCGCTCATCGTCGTTAACTGTATCATCTTAGGACGTGCTGAAGCCTTTGCTTCTAAAAATGGTGTTCTATCTAGTGCTGTCGATGGTTTAGGCATGGGTCTTGGTTATACTTTCGCCTTATTTTTGATATCTTTTGTCAGAGAATTCTTAGCAAATATGGCTATCACTTTCTATAATCCATTCAATGCTGAACAGATTCTATTCTCATTTGGTATAGAAGCACTAGAACCATTTAAGATTTCTCTTTTCTCATCATCTGTTGGAGCATTCTTTACATTCGCATGTTTTGCTGCTCTATTTTCTATCATTCGCAAAAATATGAAAAAGAAAGAGGAGGCTAAATAATTATGGGTGAAATATTAACGATGGCATTAGCTGCCATACTCATCAATAATGTTGTCTTATCTAAATTCTTAGGTGTTTGCCCATTTTTAGGTGTCTCTAAAAATTCTAAGAGTGCCATTGGCATGGGACTAGCAGTTATCTTTGTCATCTTTGGCGCATCACTAATCACTTATTTCTTATACTATGGTGTACTAGTTTACTTCCATATTGAATATATGCGCTTGATAACTTTTATCTTAGTCATTGCTGCCTTTGTGCAATTTGTCGAGATGTTTATCAAGAAGTATAGTGCTTCACTATATAAGAGTTTAGGTATCTACTTGCCATTAATTACTACTAACTGTGTTGTATTATTCGTCGCTCAAGACAATATTACTCAAGGTTATAACTTGATAGAGACTATTACTAATTCTATCGCTGTACCTGCTGGTTTCATGTTGGTGCTATACTTATTCTCTTGCATCCGTGAAAGATTAGATAGTGCCGATACACCTGAAAGCTTTAAGGGCAATCCTATCGCTTTAGTTGTAGCGGGTTTAATGGCTTTAGCATTTAGTGGTTTAGCTGGTATTGTTTAATGGAAGCTATTATCTATTTCGCCATCTTGGCAGGTATTTATGCCCTATTCTATTACTTGAATCATAAGACACCAAAACCTGAGGGATGCGAAAATTTAAAGACTAGTTGTGATGGATGCAAAATTACTTCATGTATGGCTCATCCAGTTCATGACAAGGTATACGAAGGAGGAAATAAAGATGATTAATGCCATCTTAGTGATGTTAGTAACCGGAATGGTCTTAGGGCTTCTTCTAGCTGTTGCTTCTAAAATCTTCTATGTACAGGCAGATGAGCGACAAGAGAAGGTTACCGCGATGTTACCGGGTTATAACTGTGGTAGTTGTGGATATCCTGGTTGCAGTGGCTTAGCTAGTGCCTTAATCGATAAGACGACAGATACAGTCAATTGTCGTCCATGTAAACCTGAACAGAGACAGGCTATTGTTGATTATTTGAATAATACTCCTGGTCCTGACGGTGACACATTAAAAGTAAAATCAATCTAAGAAGCAGCGGTATCATAAATTGATACCGCTCATGTTATAATGGACGAGGAGGAAATAAATATGAGCGAATGTAATCATAATTGCAGTAATTGCAGTGAAAACTGTGATTCAAGAAAAATAGAGAAGAAAACACCTTTAGCAGATACTAAAATACATAAGATAATTGGTGTCTTAAGCGGTAAAGGTGGCGTTGGTAAATCGATGGTATCTTCGCTTTTAGCTATTGAACTAGCTAAAAAGGGTTATAGTGTAGGTATTATGGATGCTGATATCACTGGTCCTAGTATTCCTAAATTATTTGATCTTAAAGATCCTGCTTATGGAGATGAAAAGGGTGTATTCCCTAATTTGAGCCATAGGTATGGAATAAAGATTTTATCTATCAATATGATGTTAGAGAGTGAAGATACACCAGTATTGTGGCGTGGTCCAATTATTGGTGGTATGGTATCACAATTTTATACGGAAGCCCATTGGGGAGAATTGGACTATTTAGTAATCGATATGCCACCAGGAACTAGTGATGTCGCTTTATCTGTCCTACAAGATATTCCTGTCGATGGTTTAGTGATGGTAACTAATCCTTCTAAATTAGTATCGATGATAGTATCTAAAGCTATTGTCATGGCTCAAAAGACGGATACTAAATTAGTTGGCCTAGTAGAGAATATGGCCTATGTAAAATGCCCGGATTGTGGAAAAATCATCAATATTCATGGTAATAGTGAAAGCGAAGAAATCGCTGAGAAATATGGTATTGATATCTTAGCTTCTATTCCTTTAGATACTCATTTAGCTCAAATAGCTGATGAGGGATTAGTTGAAGATTATGAAGAAGATTATATCGAAGAATTAGTTAACCGTGTAATTAATTTCTAATTTCAGATGAAATTCACAATAATAAATTATAATACACAGTATGAATGAAAGAATCTTAATAGTTGATGATGAAGAAAAAATCCGTGAGATGATATCTAAATATGCCCTCCATGATGGTTATGTCGTAGATATGGCTAAAGATGGCCTAGAAGCTGTCGATATGTGTCGAAACAAAGACTTTGACTTAATCATCATGGATGTCATGATGCCAAATCTCGATGGTTTTAAAGCTTATCAGCAAATCAAAGAGTTCAAGGATATCCCTTGTATCTTTTTGACGGCTTTAAATGAAGAATATGACCGCATCTATGGTTTTGATATCGGGGGCGAAGACTATGTGTCTAAACCTTTCTCCCTCAAAGAGTTGATGATGCGTATTAAAGTTATCTTAAAGCGTAAAAGTGATAGCGAAGATATCATCGAGATTGAAGGTCTCAAAGTTGATTTAAAAGCTCGCATTGTCACTGTCGATGGCGAGAAGAAGGACTTGTCTTTAAAAGAATATGAGCTCTTAGTATATCTGCTCAAAAATCAGGGTATAGCCTTATCGAGAGAAAGTATCCTAGAAAAAGTTTGGGGCTATGATTATTTTAAAGATGATAGAACTTTAGACACCCATATGAAATTATTGCGTAAAGCTATTGGTCCATATGCCAAATTTATTACGACTATTCGAGGGGTAGGTTATCGCTTTGAAAAAACCGCGTAGTTTAAAATTTAAGATTACATCACTACTATTATTCTTTGATGTGCTAATTTTATGTCTAATCTATTTCTTTCAGACTTTCTTTCTTGATGATTTCTACTATCAAAGCAAAGTCGAGGATATGGTTAGCATATCTAATAATATCGTTAGAAGAATTAATGATGATGATTTGGAGTCCGTTGTCGCTGAGACTTCCTTTTTGAACGAAGTCTGTGTACGTATAGACTTCAATTCCTCTTCTATCACTGGCAGCAATACCAATAATGTCTGCGCCTTAAATAATCTGTCTGATTCGCAGGTAGAAAATATCGCTAATGAGACTGCGAAACAGGGTGGCAAGTGTCTTTTCCAAAATTATCGTCTAGCTTTCCCTTTTAATGATAAAGACCTCTTTATCTATGGTCAGGTAGGCACTTATATGGATGAGCCAGTTTTGGTCATGGTATCTTCGACGATAGAACCTTTAAATGCGACTATCTCTACTATTCAATCGCAATATCTAATGATTGCAGTAATCATCATTATTGTGACTTTATTACTAGCCTTTATCATCTCTAAGATGATAGTCAAACCGATTAAATTCTTTAATAAAGAAGCTAAGAATTTACCTAAGGGTGAGTATCACAGTGAGAATGTTCATATCAATTCGCTTGAACTTAAGGAATTAAATGAGACTTTAGCTAGCGCTAATACTGAGATTAATAAGGCTGACAAGGCTCGTAAAGAATTGATTTCTAATGTGTCACATGACCTTCGCACGCCATTAACTATGATAGTTGGCTATGGCGAGATGATTAGAGACTTAAAAGAAGAGAATAATGAAGAAAATATCAATGTGATTATCAATGAAGCTAAACGCTTGTCATCGCTGGTCGATGATTTATTAGATGTTTCACATATAGAATCTAATCAACTTAAATTGCATCTTGAAGATGTATCCTTAAATGAATTTTTGATGGGTGTCTATAATCAATATGCCAGATATTGTGAAACTTTAGATATCGATTTTAGTATTGAATTAACTGATGATGCCATCATCACTATCGATAGTAAACGCATATCGCAAGTTCTCTATAACTTCCTAAATAATGCCATCAACTATAATAATAGTGAACACAAGGTCATTAAGATTAAATCGATAGAAGAAGAAAAACGCTATAAGATAGCCGTCTATGATAATGGCAAAGGCATTAAAGAAGAAGATATAGATAAGATATGGGATAGATATTATAAAGTTGACCGCGAACATGTGCGCTTCCACTTAGGTAGTGGCATTGGTCTATCTTTAGCTCAAAATCTTTTGAAGCTACATGGTTTTGAATATGGTGTGGATTCAAAATATGGTGAATATTCTGAGTTCTACTTCTATATCGAAAAAGAATCCTGAGCTTATTAAATGCGAAATATCTTCATCCTTGATAAGATTGAATCAAGGAGAATCAAGATATGAAAAAGATAATAATTGTAGGGGGTGTTGCCGGTGGAGCTAGTGCCGCAGCCCGACTTAGAAGATTAGATGAAGAGGCAAAGATAATCATCTTTGAAAAGAGCGCCTATGTATCCTATGCCAATTGTGGCTTACCATATAATGTAGGTGGTGTCATAAATGATGAAGATGACTTGTTGATACAAAATCCTCAGTCTTTCTATGATCGTTTCAGAATTGATGTACGCATAAATAGCGAGGTCATCGCCCTTGATAGCCAGAATAAAAAAGTAAAGATTAAAAATGAAGATGATACCTATGATGAATCATATGACTATCTCATTTTAGCCCCTGGCTCCAAGGCTAGAAAGATGTATGAAAATGAAGATAAATTAGGTCATCTAAAGACAGTTGAAGACCTCCATCAGGTTAAAAAACATCTTGAAAATGCAAAGCGTATAGCTATTATCGGTGGTGGTTTTATTGGGATAGAACTAGCTGAGAATCTTATAAAGATACAAAAAGAAGTCAGTATTTTTGAATACGCTGACCACATCATGCCTAATCTCGATGATGATATCGTCTATTATCTAGAAAGAGAATTAAGAAGAAATAATATTGATTTAAGGCTTAAAGCACGTATTAGTAATATTGAGATTAAAGATGATAAGTATATCATTCATTTAAATGATGAGATGCAAGAGTTTGATTATGTCATTGTAGCGGCAGGAGTCATGCCTAATACAGAATTTCTTGAAAGTAGTGGCATCGCTTTAAATGAAAGGGGCTTTATCATTACTGATGAATACTTAAGGACTAATCTAGATAATGTCTATGCTTGTGGAGATGCCATCATCAACAAGAATTATATTACCGGAAATAGTGATGTCATTGCCCTAGCTGGCCCAGCCAATCGTCAAGGAAGAATTATTGCTGATAATATCTATGGTCTAAAGAATAAATATGATGGTTCTATTGGCACTAGTATCATCAAATTATTCTCTTTAAGCGCCGCATCTACTGGATTAAATACCAAGCGTTTAGATGCTATGAAATATGATTATGAGACCATACGCGTGCATCCCTACAGTCATGCCACCTATTATCCAAATGCTAAGATTATGCATGCCAAGTTATTCTATGACCTAAAAACTTTAAAGATATTGGGCTTTCAGGCTGTTGGCAAAGATGGAATTGATAAGTTTACAGATGTGATAGCGACAGCGATTAAATTAAATGCGAAGGTAACAGATTTATCAAGATTAGAACTGGCCTATGCACCGTCTTACTTGTCAGCTAAATCACCAGCGAATTATCTAGGCTTTATCGCTGAAAATATCATTAATGGCTTAGAAGAATTTGTGAGTGTAGATGAAGCATTAAAAGATGGCAACATCATTTTAGATGTCAGGGATGAAGATGAATATGCCCTAGGCCATATAGAAAATAGTATCAATATACCTGTCGATGAATTGCGTGATCGCCTTGATAAATTATCTAGATATCAAGATAGTATTATTGATGTCTATTGTGAGGTAGGAATAAGAGCACACATAGCCGCTAGAATATTAAAAGCTAAAGGCTATAAAGTGCGAAATATCTCTGGAGCTTATCTAAGTTATAAAGCACAATAGATATGATATGAACCACCATTAACTTTAAATAGACCCATGCCGTCACTATCGATAATTACTTTTTCGCCTATTTGATTAGTAATATCGACATATGTTTGTCCGGTGTGGGTTTTTCCTATATACATCTTCTTTTCTCCACCTGGCCCATCAGACAAGATGACCGCAAAGCCACTTTTAGGATCTTCATTACCTTCAAAAGTCCAACCGATGATATCGAAGTGATCGAAATAGTCATTTCTTTTGCCTATCATCTTACTGTGTCTTATCTTCAACATCTGGTCTATCTCTTTGCGAAAACTTCTAGAGTTAGTCTTTTTAATGCCATAGTAATCACCATAAAAGACACAAGGATAGCCCTCATTACGTAAGAGTATCATGGCATAGGCCAAAGGTTTAAACCAATCAGTCACTATGGTTTGAAGGGCTTGACCAGCTTGTGTATCGTGATTTTCGACAAATGTGCAGGCCTTAGTACTCCTTCTTCCAACTAGGGTATTATTGAAGATAGAACCCATATCAAAATAACCTGAGTCATTACAAGCTTTAAAGAAATTGAAGTGTAATGGGACATCAAATAGGGAGAATGAATTATCATTTTCATCAAGATAAGAAGTGAGAGTATTAATATCACTAGACCAGTATTCACCAACTGTAAATAATTCCTTTTGAGAATATTCACGCAAGTATTTGAGCCAGTCTTTAAAGAAATAACTATCGATATGTTTCAAGGCGTCTAAGCGAAAACCGTCGACATTAGTTGTTTCTATATACCACTTGCCATAGTTATATAGTTCCTTAATGACTTCTGGATTTTCAAAATTGACATCAGCACCCATGAGATAGTCATAGTTGCCTTTTTCATTATCTACATCGCTATTCCAAGTATCAGATATTTTATAGATAGCACTTCTCTCCTTACGATTGTCATAGTCGACGCCAGTGAAATGCGATTTATTCCATTTAAAACTAGAATATTTATTATTTCTCTTAGGATAATTAAAAACTGTCCAAGCTTCTATCATCTTGTCATTTTCGATAGTTATATTACGATTATTGTTGTCGAGGACATCGACTTCGACAAGTTCAGTGCTGTCAGCACCCATCTTATGATTGAAGACCATGTCGGCATAGACATCGATATTATGCTTGTGTAATTCTTCAATAGCTTTAAGATATTCATCCTTAGTGCCATACTTAGTAGCTATACTACCTTTTTGGTCAAACTCTCCCAAATCATAGAGGTCATATGCTCCATAACCGACATCGTGAATACCAGCTTGACCCTTATATGCAGGAGGCAGCCATAAGGCAGTAAAACCAGCTTCTTTAAGGGAAGAAGCATTAGAAATAATCTTTTTATATAAAGATGCATCATCATCTAAATACCATTCAAAATATTGAAACATTACGCCATTTTTAATCATTTATATCTATTCCTTCTATTAATCTAATTCTATAGATAAAGTATGTTATAATCAAGGAAGGAGGATATTAATATGAAGGACTTAAAAGGAACTAAAACTGAAAAGAATCTGATGGAAGCTTTTGCTGGCGAATCACAAGCTCGCAACAAGTATACTTTCTATGCATCAAAAGCTAAGAAAGAAGGCTATGAGCAGATATCAGCCATCTTTCAGGAAACTGCTGCCAATGAAAAAGAACATGCTGAATTATGGTTTAAATACCTTCATGGTGGTGCCGTTCCAACAACAACTGTTAACCTAGCTGATGCTGCAAGTGGTGAAAACTATGAATGGACTGACATGTATGCTCGCATGGCTAAAGAAGCTAGAGAAGAAGGCTTTGATGAAATAGCTGATAAGATGGAAGGCGTTGGAGCTATCGAAAAGACTCATGAAGAGAGATATAAGAAATTATTAGCTAATATCGAAACTGGCCTAGTATTTGATAGACCAGAAGAAGTTGAATGGGTTTGCCGCAATTGTGGACATATCCATAAAGGTGTATCTGCTCCTGAAGTATGCCCTGTATGTAATCACGCTCGTGCATATTTCATGCTCAGAGAAGAAAATTATTAATAATAAGTTAAAAAGATGCCTAGCGCATCTTTTTGTATAGGTAGAGATTAAAGGAGAAAGTGATTTCTAATTCATCGATATCATTAAGTTCATTTTTATCTTGTAAAGAAGTTTTGTAGAAATAAGGCGTCATCATAAAGAGGTTTTGAATAGTTTCTTGGTTTAAGATTCTTCTTTGATTGATGACCCTTTTTTCTATTAGTTTTAGTCCTTCTATCTCAATATCTTCATCGACATTTTCATAAGGATTATCATATATAGTTTCTTTGAGTTCGATTAAATGGTCACGATGGGGATTGATTAAAAGAAAATAACCATCATCCTTTAAAATACGGCTTATCTCTTCCTTAGCTATCGGTGCAAAACAAGTTAAAATCATGTCGACACTTTCATCCTTAATAGGACAATGAAAGATAGAAGACAAGATATAAGTAGTTGATTTATCTCTTTTAGAAGCTAGTTTTAAACCTTTTTTCGATAAGTCTATACCCACCTTGTCTAAGGTGCATAAGTCCTTGGTGTAATAGCCTTCTCCACAAGCTAAGTCTAGAAGGCTAGTAATCTTTAATTCTTTGATGATCTTATTTATCTCGTCTTTTAAAAAGCGATAGTAGTCTAGAGAGAGAAATTTATGACGAGCTGTCATTGATTCGACCGAATCTCCACTATCGATAGACTTCTTTAGATAGAGATTTATATAGCCTTCTGAGGCGATATCAAATGAATGCTTATTTTCGCAATAATAGCGTTTTTCATCTTTAATTAATTTATTTTTACAAATTGGGCAAATAATATCCATATATCCATTTTAGCATTTCTCATTTGATGATGTATAATTATTATATGCAATGTAAATTAGAACTTATAAATAAGACAAAAGACAAATCTTTTGAAAAGTACTATTCCAAACTTCAAGAGTTATTTGAAAAGACAATGAATATTCATGATATGAATGGTAATTATTCGCTATCATTAATTCTTGTAGGGCCTATAACGATAAAAAGAATTAATAGGGAATATCGAAACAAGGATAGTGTCACAGATGTGATATCCTTCGCCTTGCTCGATAGTGAAGACACTTATGATTTTCCTTTAGAAGAGACTATTTTAGGTGATATATTTATCAATTTAAAAAGAGTTAAATCGCAGGCTATTGACTATGGTCATAGTGAGGAGAGAGAATTTTGTTTTCTATTTGTCCATGGCTTATTGCATTGTTTAGGCTATGATCATATGAATGAAGAAGATGAAGCTAAGATGATAGCTATGCAGAAGAAAATATTAGGAGAGAGAAATGCTTAGAAAATTTAAAGTAGCTTTTAGAGGACTATTTTTCTCATTTAGCCACAAGGCTGTCTTTATACAGATATTGCTGGCGGCGTTAGCGATGTTATTTGGACTCATTATCAATCTTAATTATATCGAGTGGCTAACTTTTATCTTATGCATAGGTATTGTGATAGGACTCGAGATAATCAATACAGCGATAGAAAATATCTGTAATTTGATTGACAAGAATTATAATGAAGATATTCGCAATATTAAAGATATGGCTGCTGGAGCAGTGCTTTGTGTCAGCATCATGTCAGTTATTATATGTATTGTCATATTTGTAAATAAAATAATGGGAGGCTAAATGAATTACGATTTATTATTAAAAGAAGCTTTTGAAGCTATGGATAATGCTTATGCACCATATTCTAAATATCATGTCGGGGCTTGTGTATTATGTAAAGATGGCCGAACATTCAAGGGAGCTAATATCGAAAATGCTTCCTTTGGTGCAACTAATTGTGGTGAGCGTACAGCTGTCTTTTCTGCTTATGCCAATGGGGTGCACAAGGATGATATCGTAGCTTTAGCTATTGTATCAGATGGTAAAAGATTAGCGGCTCCTTGTGGTATTTGTCGACAAGTATTATCAGAACTTTTAAACCAAGATACACCTATCATTTTATCTAATGGTAAAGACTATATGGAAACTAATATCGCTGAGCTTTTACCTATGCAATTTAATAGTGAGGACCTTTAATGAAGAGCGGTTTTGTAGCGATAATCGGTCGACCTAATGCCGGTAAGTCAACTCTGCTCAATGCCTTATTAAAAGAGAAAGTTTCAATTACATCATATAAGGCTCAGACGACTAGAAATGCCATTATCGGTATCTATAATGCCAAGGATATTCAGATTGTCTTTGCCGATACACCAGGTATCCACAAAGCTAACTCAAATCTTGGTACTTATATGAACAAGGAAGCCATAGCTCAAGCCGAAGGTGTTGATGTGATTTATTATATCGTCGATGCACAAAAGGGCTTGACTAATGAAGATATGGAAATCTTAAAGAATCTTGCGACTTATAGACATAAGATTTTCTTACTTTTAAATAAGATAGATAATATGTCAAAAGAAAAACTTATTAAAGTTATTACGACGGCATCAGTTAAATATCAATTCGACGAGATTATTCCTATCAGTGCCTTAAATGAAGATAATCTCGATGAACTCATTAAAGTGACAGCCCAATATTTAAAAGATGATTTAGCTTATTATCCTAGTGATATGAAGACTAGCAGCACGATGGAATTTCGTATTGCTGAGATTATTAGAGAGAAGGTTCTTCTAACTTGCCATGAAGAGATACCACATCTTGTAGCTACTAAGGTTGAAAGTATTAAAGAAGAAGAAAATAAAGTCTATATCGACGCT
>CASEQH010000060.1 GCA_949290085.1 uncultured Bacillota bacterium
TAGACTGTTATTAAATAGAAATAATACTACTATCCTAACTCCTCATTTAAAAGAATTTTCATACTTTACTGATTACAATCTTTCAGATATTAAAGAAGATCCTTTTAAGTGCTTAAATGCTTTTATAAAGGAATATCCTAATGTCAAAGTAGTTCTTAAGTCTTCTTTTACTGTCATTAAAGACAATAAAGAGACCTATATCTTAAATAGACCTAATAGTGCCCTGGCAAAGGGAGGAAGTGGAGATGTATTATGCGGTGTAATTCTTGGTCTTTGTACTAATACTGATGACTATATGAAGGCTTTAGTTGCAGCTAGTTATGTTCATTCTTCTTCGGCTAATGAAAGATATGACCCCAATTATTTCACAGCCACTAATCTAATTAATGAACTAAATAATACTTATCTAAATCTCAGAAAATAAGAAAAGGGTATCAATGTGTGTGATACCCTTTAAAATACTTGCTTAGATGGCTTTATTGGCAACTAAATCCGCTTAATTCCATCTCTTCTACAAAAGATGTGAGTGATAAGTCAACATCTGCTGCATCATCACCTAAAGCTTCTTTGATATTCATAGTGATGACAAGGTCTAGACCTTCATCAGTGAATTCATTCTTAGTAACTTCCATACTTTCTTCACTACCAAAGCCTTCGGCAAAACTACTAGTGATATAACTTTCCATTACTGAAGACATCAATTCTTTAGTTTCATCATCTAAATCTTCAGCACTTAAGCCCATTGATTCATAAGTAGCAAACATAGCGATTTCTACTGTCTCAGCATTAGCGTCTTCGCTTGGTGCTTCAGCTTTGATAGAAAGAGTCATACCGCTTTCTTCAATTGAGCAAGTCTTAGAAGCAACAGTACTTTCTGGTGTAGTAGTACCGCTTGAGCAAGCTGTCATCAGCATAAGTGACAACAATAATACGATAATCTTCTTCATGATGTACCTCCCGAGAATTATCTAATTCCATGTTAACACAAAAGATATATTATTAAAACCGATTACCTATCACTATTCCAGTTCGAACATGCCCATATATAGCTTGTAGTACATACCCTTTCTCTTTAATAATTCTTCATGGCTTCCTCGCTCGATGATTTTGCCATGGTCTAAAACCATTATCGCATCAGCATTTCTAACCGTTGATAGACGATGGGCAATGATGAATACTGTCTTATTTTCCATTAAAGAATCTAGGGCCTTTTCAATCAGTTTTTCGGTTCTTGTATCAATGCTAGAAGTAGCTTCATCAAGTATTAAGACAGGACATTTAGAAGTAGCTGCCCTAGCGATGGCTAATAATTGTCTTTGACCTTGGGAGAGATTGGCTCCATCTGAAGTAATATAAGTATCATATCCATTAGGCAGTTTTCTAATGAAACTATCAGCATTAGCTATCTTAGCAGCAACGATGACTTCTTCATCACTGGCTTTAATATTGCCATAGCGAATATTATCTTTGATTGTTCCTGAGAAAAGATGGGTATCTTGTAAGACTATGCCGATATTTTTTCTAAGGTCCTTCTTTTTAATATCCCTAATATCAATACCATCAAAGGTGATAGTACCCTTATTTACATCATAGAATCTATTGAGAAGATTGGTGATAGTGGTCTTACCGGCTCCAGTAGCTCCTACAAAGGCTATCTTTTGTCCTTTATCAGCATAAAGCGATAAGTCTTTTAAGACCGGTTCATTTTCTTTATAGCTGAAAGAGACATCATTAAAGGCGATATCGCCACTCAAGTTAACTTCTCTACTACCATCCTTCCAAATCAGGCTTCCATCTTTATATTCACTAGTGATACGACCTTCATCTACTTCGCTAGGTTCGCTCATCGTATCAAAGATTCTTTCGGCTCCTGATAATGCTGCTAAGATGAAATTGCTTTGGCCAGTGAATTGATTGATCGGCAAAGAAGATTGCCTTACAAAGATTAGATAAGCTGCTAAGGAACCGACATCACTCAGATTGTTGATGACCATAAGTCCACCAATGACAGCTACTAAGGCATAGTTGATATAAGATATCGATACGACTGATGGAACTTGACTTAAAGAATATTTAAGGGCCTTAGTCGATGAATTTCTTAAATCGATATTTATCTTATTAAAGTCATCAATATTCTCTTTTTCATGATTAAAGACCTTAATAACTTTTTGACCACTTATTCTCTCTTTGATAAAACCATTCATCTTACCAATATTAGTCTGTTGGCTATGATAGTAATGCTTAGAATGTTTACTGCTATATTGTATATATAGATACATGATGATATAGAAGAAAAAGACAATGAGTGATAGTAATGGATTGAGATATAGAAGTAGACATATCGTTCCTACCATCTCTACACAAGTCTTAATTATCATTGAGAAACTATTATTTAAACACTCGCTCAAGGTATCCATATCATTGGTATAGTTTGACATGATATCGCCATGTTTAGTTGTATCAAAGTAACTAAGAGGTAAGCTTTGCATCTTCTTAAATAAGTCATGTCTAATCTCGCTAATGATGACTTGAGATACTCTTATCATCATTTGACTTGACAATAATACTGATACCACCCCAATAAAATAGATGATAGCTAGACGCACCACTTCATTTACTAGGCCTTCATAATCACCATTTGCGATATAGGTATTGACAATAGGTTTAATCATATAAGTGCCATAGAGATTGATGATAGCCCCTAAAGCGACAAGTATGGTAGCTATAAAGATGATAAAGCGGTGTCTTTTTAGATAGACGAAAAGGTTAGCCATCGTCTTTTTAAAATCATTAGGTTTTTTCGCACTGATTTGTCTAGCCATCTACTTATCACCTCGCATTTGTGAATCATATAGGTCTTTATAAATATCATTATTTTCTAATAGATATTGATGACTTCCATGGTCGACAATACGACCATCATCGATAATATAGATTTCATCTGCATGCATGATGGAAGATATTCTTTGAGCAATGATGATTTTAGTCATATCTTTATAAGTACCTAAACCATCTCTGATAAGTCTTTCGGTATTGCTGTCGACAGCACTAGTCGAATCATCGAGTATTAATATCTTAGGCTTTTTAATTAAGGCTCTAGCGATACATAGACGTTGTTTTTGACCACCGGATAGATTGATACCACTCTCATTTAAATAAGTATCTATGCCATCATTAAAGCTATAGACAAAATCATAGGCTCCTGCATGTCTTAAAGCTTCATCTATCTCTTCGTCGCTCGCTAAACTATTACCCCATAAAAGATTATCTTTGATACTTCCTTCAAATAAGATATTCTTTTGTAAGACAATGGCGATAGAATCTCTAAGTTTTGTAAGATTATATTCTTTGATATCAATATCATCGATAAGTATTCTTCCTCTACTCACATCATATAGACGAGGAAGTAAAGAAACAATGGATGACTTACCACTGCCGGTACCACCGATGATGGCAATAGTCTCACTAGCTTTGATATGCATATTGATATCCTTTAAGACATCTTCTTTAGCACTAGTATCATACTTGAAATAGACATTTTCAAACTTGATATCTCCAGTGCTTACATCTATATCTAAACTACCATCTTTTAAATCTATCTCTTCTTCGATAATCTCATTGATACGCTCAGCACTAGCTAAACTTCTTGTGAGCATTAAAAAGATATTTGATAGCATCATAAAAGAATTCATGATTTGCAGAACATAAGATAAGATACCTGTTAATTCACCAACTAATAATTGTCCATCAAAGATTAATTTTCCACCATATAACATTATCATCACGATACTTGCATACATGACAAGTTGAAATAAAGGCGCATTTAAAGCTGTTAGAGTAAAAGTCTTGGTCGCGTGTCTTTTTAAATCATTATCAACTTCATCAAACTTATTTATCTCATAGTCTTCCATCGTATAAGCTTTAACTATTCTAATGGCATTTAAGTTCTCTTCGACAACGACATTTAGTTTATCGACTTTACCCTGTAATTTAGCATAGTAAGGCGAAACCTTATAGACAATATAAAACAGTCCTATAGCTAAGATAGGAGCTGAAATGATAAAGATTAATGATATTTCTAAGGAAATACTGAAAGAGTATACTAGACCCATCACCAACATGACAGGTCCACGAACTATTTGGCGGAGATTACTGGCTGCATTTTGAATGACACTCACATCGCCAGTCAAGCGTGTAATGATTGATGAAGTTTCAAAATTATCGAGATTCTTAAATGAATATTCCTGTATCTTCTCAAATTCTATCTTTCTTAATTCACTGCCAAAATTATTGATGGCAATACTAGAAAAATGAGAATATAGTAAACCGAGTATCAATGAACATATGGCCAAAAGCACCATGATGATACCCTGACGATAAATAAAATTCATGTCTCTAGCGACAATACCATAGTCGATAATATCAGCCATAAAGATTGGAATAGCTAATTCTAAGCTAGTCTCTAAAGCTACAAATATTATTGCCAAAATAAAGTATTTAGCTGAGCCATGCATATATTTAACTAATTTGAATATTTCTTTCATTATCAGTCTTTAAGATTTTGAATGACTTTTACTAATAGACGGTTCAACTCTTGTTTCTCTTTCTTACTTAAACCATCTAACATCTCATCTATCAATACATTTAATACGGCATCCCACTTTTCAAACTTTTCTCTTCCTTCATCCGTAATAAATATCTTGAGTGATCTTCTGTCGTCTCCACTCTCTCTTTGTATATAGCCCTTATTTTCTAAACCATCTAAGATTCTAGAAATAGTTGCCGGCCTGATGTCCAGATTATTAGCTATATCTATCTGACTAGCTCCATCATTAATAGTAAGATATCTTAAAACCTTAGGTTGCCCCTTAGAGAATCCTATCTTTTTTCTCTCTGGATTAATTTTGTCTTCAATCAGCTGATTTAAACGAAATACCAATACATTAAACTTGTCCATCATTCGCCCCCTAACTATTAGCGTACTAAATTTAATTATAAACTCTATCTCTTTAATCTATCAATAAAATATGATAATTTATTTTTATGAAAAATATCGTTATCGGTATACTAGCCCATGTCGATGCAGGCAAGACTACCCTAATAGAAAGTATCTTATATAATGCCAAAATAATAGCTAAAATGGGCCGTGTAGACCATAAAAATACTTTATTAGATTATGATGAACAAGAGCGTGATAGAGGCATAACCATCTATGCTAAAGAAGCCTTTTTTGAATATGATAACAATAGAGTATTTGTAATTGATACACCAGGTCATATGGACTTTTCTAGTGAAATGGAAAGAAGTCTACAAGTCTTAGACTTAGCTATCTTACTAATCAGTGCCAGAGATGGGATACAAAGTCATACCAAGACCATATGGCGTCTTTTAAAACATTATAAAGTTCCTACTATCATCTTTGTGAATAAGATGGATATAAGTCTGATGTCTAAAGAAGAATTAATCAAAGAGATACAAAGTAAATTAGATTCTCATTCCATAAATTATAATAATCAAGACTTATGTCTAATAAATGATAATATCCTCAATGAATATCTTAATACCGACAATATATCTAATGAATCTTTAAGTAAAGCTCTATATAATAGAGAATTCTTTCCTATCTTCTTTGGTTCAGCTTTATTAAATGAAGGCATTATAGAATTGATTGATGCCATTTCAAATTTAAGTCTTGATATTAAATATAGCGATGAATTTAAAGCTAGAGTGTATAAGCTATCTTATGATGAAAATAATCTACCTCTAGCCCATATTAAGATTAATGGTGGTAAATTACATGTCAAAGACAAAATAAATGATGAAGAAAAAGTTGATCAGATTAGGTTATATCTAGGTTCTAAATATATCAATATCAATGAAGCAGATGCTGGCATGATTTGCGTCATTAAGGGTTTAAATAATGCCTATGTCGGTGAGGGCTTAGGTAAAGAAGATGATAGTGAAAAACCATTACTTAATGCTTGCATGAACTATAAGATGATATTGCCTGATGATATTAGTCCTCTAGAGATGATGAGATATTGTAATATTTTAAAAAGTGAAGACCCTGAACTAAACATCTATTATGATTCTAATAATAAAGAAATTATCGTCAGTATCATGGGCTCTATTCAAATGGAAATATTAGCTAAAAAGATAGAAGCTATAAGCCATGTCCATGTCGCCTTTGAAGTCGCCAGTGTCATCTATAATGAAACCATAACTAATGAAGTTATAGGTGTAGGTCACTTTGAACCTCTAAGGCATTATGCTGAAGTACATATTAAATTAGAACCTCTGCCTTTAGGAAATGGCCTTAAATATGATAGTGCCTTATCCAGTGATGATTTACCTATCAACTTTCAAAAACAAATCCTATCGCATATGAAAGATAAGGCCCATCTTGGTGTTTTAACAGGTTCACCTATCACCGATATCAAAATGACTTTAGTAGCAGCTAAATATCATCCTAAGCATACCGAAGGTGGGGACTTTAAAGAAGCTACCTATAGAGCTATTAGACAGGGCCTTTTAAAAGCACAATCAGTATTATTAGAACCCTATTATGAATATAATCTGACACTTCCTAGTAAATCATTATCCAAAGCTTTATTCGATCTTGAAAATAAACATGCCACTATCAATATACAAGAATTAGATAATGGCTATGTAGAAGTATATGGTAAAGGACCGTGCGTTGAACTCATGGACTATAAGACAGAAGTAATAGCTTATACATCGGGTCTTGGTGAATTTTCTGTTTCTCCATCAAACTATGGACCATGTGTAAATCAAGAAGAAGTTATAGACAAATTATCTTATAACCCTCTACATGATACTGAAAATCCAAGCAGCAGCATCTTTTGTCTACATGGTTCTAGTACCATCATCCCTTATGATAAAGTTGAAGAATATATGCATATTCCTTTTGAAACTAAATCTAATGCTGAATATAGTCATAATCCCTATAATATTTCAGAAGAGATGAGTAAATTAGCCTTTATGCAAAGTGGTGGCCGCAATAAGAAAGAAGAAAAAAGACGCACTCCTTCTAATAAAAAGGTTGATGATAAAAAAGAAGAAGTAAAAATAGAAATCAAAGAAAAACTTAAAGATATCTTAATTGTTGATGGCTATAATATGATATTCTCTTGGGCTAATCTCAAAGATTTAGCCAAGACTGATATGCATGCAGCTAGAGAAAATCTCATCGATTTAATTGCCAGCTATCAAGGATATAAAGGACAAGAAGTAGTACTTGTCTTTGATGGTTATAAGACTATGGATAATCTAGGCAGTATGAAAATAGTAGGAAATACTAAGATTATCTATACCAAGTATGGCATTACTGCCGATAGCTATATTGAAAAGCTAGTTCATGAACTAAAAGGTAAATATCATATCGAAGTAGCAAGCAGTGACAATCTCATTCAAAATGCCATCTTCGCCAATGGTGCTAAACGCATCAGTGCCTCAGAACTAGAAAGCAAGATAAAATCATTCAGGCAAGATATCAAAGATACCTATACAAAATAAGCCCACTTCACTTTAGAAATGGGCTTTTAATTTAGAACTTAATCCAATTATCAGAACCATCAATTGACATCTGTCTATCTTGAACTTCGCCAGGTTCTAATACGAATTCACAATCTTTATACTTCTTCTCAGCTATCTTTAGTGCCTCTTCAGCCGATTCAGCATAAACTACAAAGTCTTTAGCAACATGTTCCTCAATAGTAACGATATGTTTATTCATTGCCTTCCTCCTATAATTCTCATATCAGTGTGCGATCATTATACACCTTAAGCAATGAGTTTTTTGGTTACATATCAAATATCAAAAAAATTGGCGCACATATACCACAATGACCAAATCTTCATCGCTTAAATTTAAAAGTCGGGCTCATAGCAATACAAAGCAAGATTATAGTAATCCAATCCCTTGTGGTTA
>CASEQH010000061.1 GCA_949290085.1 uncultured Bacillota bacterium
AAATAAATAAGAGGACATAATATATGTTAAGAATTAATAATAATAATCACAGGTATAGAAATGGTATTTTATTATAGTTGGAAGCTATATGGACTTTATGATAATAATAGTCTTTTTGCCATATACTTTCCAACTATAAAATCAAGTATTGCCTATTACTCTAATACTTATATTTATTTATTGTGATAGGCATAAAGACTTTATAAAAGAAGGAGACTAATTAATAAAATCATTAACCTGTTTCATGACTGTCATAATGATTTTTGTCTCTAATGCCAAGGTATCCATCGTCGGCGCCGAAGAAGCAACTCCACTTTCTTGCAGATATATTCCAAACGGGAAGGATGATGACTCTTTGTTTATGATTGAGCTAAACGAAATTGCATTAATAGGTGCCGGAGGGGGTTGGACCATTGAAATTTATAATCAGTGGTATAACAATATTGGAACATCTTTGGCTTATACTATAAATTACAGTTCCTTAGTATTTAATTTCTTTGTATATATGCAGGGAACAAGAAATTGGTGAAGTATATAGCATAAAATAGAAAGGTAATTATGAAAAAGACTAAATGGACAGATTGGATTATCGTTACCGAAAAATGGACGTATGCGTTGTTGGGGGTTGTCGGTATTGCGATACTTAAATTCCTTTTCTATGATCTGATGCTTGCGGATATCTATGAAAAAATACCGCAAATTATCTTTTCGTTTATAATTGCTCTCGGTGGTTTGTATTTCTTTATTCGTCTTAATACCTGGTCGGAATGGTTGAATCCTAATCATCCTCGTCCAAAGATTGATTATGATGATGATAAACAAGAAAAAAAATAATCGCAATCTGCACAAAGAGGACCGCGTTCCTCTTTTAAAACTAGTCTTTCATGGCTCATAAATTATTTCTTGGATGATGGAAATATATGATGAAGATTATTTGCTATATGGGTGGTATCATTATCAACATTTGGCCAAAACTAAACAAATATGAAATTATTGAAGAATAAATTCATTTTCACAAAATTAACACAATTGAATGATTAAATATAACCATAGTAATTTTTTCATTTAATTTTCCTAAAATAGATAGAGCGTAATGCTCTTTTCTTTTTTTAGGTGATTGACTTTTATTTTTAATCGTACTAAAGTAATACTATACACGAAAACGTTGAAGTGAAGTAGTAGGTAAAAACGATCGTGATAGAGAGGCTATGGGTGGTGGAAATAGCTACGTGACTTTTATTGAATTCCTCACGGAGTAGGGTATTTGAATTAGAAGTAGGATACCACGATTGACACCCGTTAAAGTGTTGTGGCCATGATGGTGGTCGCATGAGCCTAGCTTTTTACTAGGGAATAAAGGTGGTACCGCGAGTAACAATCGCCCTTTGATTAGGGCGATTTTTTTATGGAGGTGGAGTATGAAGAAAGTCATTCTAATTCTATTAGTATTATTGATTGTTGCAGGATGTAGCAGTGAAAATGTGGAAAGTAGTGATGATTCAACTATTAAGATTGGAGTCTTACAATTGATGGACCACGAATCATTAAATTCTGCCTATGAAGGATTTAAGGACGCTTTAAAGGATAATGGTTATGATGAGACCAAGGTGAGCTTTGAATATCAAAATCCTAATAATGATAAGTCAGCACTGGCGACTATGGCTCAATTCTTAGTCAACCAAGAGTGTGAATTGATTTTAGCCATCGGTACAGGTGCTGCACAAGCTCTTCAACAGGAGACAGTTGATATTCCGATTCTAGGAACAGCTATTACTGACTATGTCGATGTAGGACTTGTGACATCTAATGAAAATCCAGGGGGCAATATTTCCGGAAGTAGTGACTATGTAGATATGGTTATACAGATGGATTTAATCGAAAGATTTATACCAGATGTTGAGACAGTTGGTTTGATTTATACCTCTAGTGAAGAAAATTCTATCATTCAAGCGGAAGCGATGAAGGAAGAATGTGCTAAAAGAGGTTGGACAGTTGTTGAAAAGACGATTTCCGATTTGACTATGGTCAATGACACGATGATGTCATTTGTAGGCGAGATTGATGCCTTATATATTCCGACCGATAATCCTCTTGCTTCATCTATGGCCAGCGTCGATATCGTCGCTAAAGAAAATAAGATACCAGTCTTTGTCGGATGGGATTCTGGTGTTAGTGATGGAGCTCTAGCTTCTATCGGTATCAATTATTATGACTTAGGTTATAAGACTGGCGAAAATGCTGCCAAGATCTTAAATGGTGAAGTGAATATTAGTGAAATGCCTGTATACTTCATGGATGGTGAAAGTGCTACTGTTTATTACAATAGCGAAACAGCCGAAAGTATGGAGATTGAGATTCCTGAGGATATTTTGGCAAAAGGAACTGATTTATCGCAAAAGTAGTTGACAAATAAAAAACCTTTAAATATCATTATTTCATAGAAGAAATAAAAAAACGCCGTGAACTGAAATAGTAATCTTTGAAACTCAACTTGAAGCGAGACTGTGGTTGGTGAAAACAGTTAGTGAGTCAGGATGAATACATCAGCTAGTGGGGCGCTTGAATTATAGTAGAGCGTCACGATTAACACCCGTTAAAGTGTTGGGCCATGATGGTGGCTTGCTGAGGCTGGTTTAGTAATAAACTGGTAAATAAAGGTGGTAACGCGATAACTCGTCCTTTTGTGGGACGAGTTTTTTATTTCTCTAGGAAAGAGGGAGGTTTTTATGAAAAAACTAATTACACTTATTTTAACTCTTGGATTACTTGTAGCTTGTAGTTCAAATAATCCTCAAACAACTGATACTGGAGAAACTATGAAACATGTCGGTATTCTTCAACTGATGACCCACGATGCTCTAGATGAATCAAGAAGAGGATTCATCGATGCCTTGAGTGATGGCGGTTATGTTGAAGGGGAGAACTTAGTTATCGATTACCAGAATCCTGAGGGTGATGCCAGCAATCTTACAACGATGGCTGATTCTTTAATCGCCGGTAATCAAGATTTAATCTTAGCAATTGCTACAACACCTGTTCAGGCTTTACAAAATGTCAATGTTGATACACCAATTCTAGCTACAGCTGTAACTGACTTTGTCGAAGCAGGGCTTGTAGAATCAAATGAAAATCCTAGTGGCTTAATTGCTGGCGTAAGTGATGGATGTCCAATGGATGAACAACTAGATCTCTTATTAGAAGCTATTCCGGATATTCAAAGTTTAGGTATTATCTATACTTCATCTGAACCAAATTCCGAGATTCAAGCTAATCAGATGGTTGCTGAATGCGAAGAAAGAGGCATTGAAACAGTTGTGGAGACTGTATCGGATAAGACGATGATAGATGATACATTACAAAGTTTTGTCGGCAAAATCGATGCCCTATATGTACCTACTGACAACAATATTGCCTCGGCCATGGCCAGTGTTGATATCTTCGCTACTGAGCATCAATTGCCAGTACTATGTGGTGAAAGCAATACAGTAAAAAATGGTGGTCTCTTATCGCTTGGTGTTGACTACTACAAGATTGGTTACCAAACAGGAGAAATGGCTGTAGCTATTCTAAATGGTGACAAGACTATTAGTGATTTTGAAGTAGAATTCCAATCAGATATCCAAGTATACTACAATTCAAATACAGCTAGTAAGATAGGCATTAGCCTTCCTGATTCAATTATCGAAAGAGGAGAGGATGTCGCTAGCAATTAAATAAATAGAAAGGTTTAGAAAATGTCGTCTTCAATATTAATTTCAGCTATATCGCAAGGATTACTATGGGCCATCTTAGCCATAGGCATCCATGTAACTTATCGTATCTTAGATATTTCCGACTTGACCAGTGAAAGTTCATTCACGCTGGGTGCAGCGGTTACCGCATCAGCTATTGTAAATGGTGTTCCCCCACTTGTAGCTATCATTATGGCGACTATATCTGGCTCTTTAGCAGGTATGGTCACTGGTCTATTACATACTAAATTACATATTCCTAGTCTATTATCTGGTATCTTATCGATGACTGGCCTTTATTCCATTAATTTAAGAATCATGGGTAAAGCTAATATTCCTCTCAATATGCATGATACTATTTTGACCAATATCAAAGAATTATTAGGACTAGCCAGAGATAGAGATGCCGCCATCATTCTAGGTATTATCGTATGTATTATTGTCATCTTAGTGCTAGTGTGGTTTTTCAATACTGAATTTGGTTTTGGCATTGTAGCTACTGGTAGTAACGACAAGATGATTAGAGCTAACGGTATTAACTCTGATATCACAAAGATTGCTGGATTAATGTTAGCTAATGCGCTAATCGCATTAAGTGGTTCCCTAGTATGTCAGTATAATGGTTATGCTGATGTCGGGCAGGGTATAGGTGCCATTGTTATCGGATTAGCTTCCGTTATTATCGGTGAAGTAATCTTCAAAAGAAAGAATCTATTATTGAGTTTAGTCGGTATAGTTTTTGGTTCTATTATCTATCGTCTGATTGTCGCTTTAGTAATCAATAGTGACTATGTATCAGCTAATGATATGAAATTATTTACTGCTATTATTGTCGCTGTGGCACTTTATTTAGCCAATATTAGTTTCAAGAAGAAAGGAGCTAAAAAAGATGTTAGAGATAAAGCACATATCTAAGACTTTTAATGAAGGAACGGTCAATGAGAAAAAGGCCATTCAAGATTTATCTATTACGATTAATGATGGTGATTTTATTACGGTGATAGGTGGTAATGGTGCTGGCAAATCTACCCTTTTAAATCTCATATCGGGAACATATATGATAGATAGCGGAAATATAATATTAAATGGAGACGACATTTCTAAACAGAAAGAATATAAAAGAGCAGCGAGAATAGGTAGAGTTTTCCAAGATCCAATGACAGGGACTTGTGCAGATTTGACTATTGAAGAAAATTTCTCTATCGCTAAAAGAAGAGGCAAACTAAGAACTTTAAAAATGGGTCTAACTTCTAAAGAGAAGGAAGAATATCACGACCTATTAAAATCACTAAATCTTGGTCTAGAAAAACGTTTGACTAGTAAGGTTGGTTTACTCTCTGGCGGTCAAAGACAAGCATTGACATTATTGATGGCTACACTAGTTAAGCCAGAACTATTACTTTTAGATGAACATACAGCAGCTCTAGATCCCAAGACTGCTAATCGCGTTCTTTCGCTAACTGATGAATTAGTGCGCAAAGATCATCTTACGACCTTGATGATTACTCATAATATGAAAGATGCCATCAAATATGGCAATAGACTAATTATGATGTCCGAAGGTAAGATAATATTAGATGTTCGTGATGAAGAGAAAGAAAAACTAACTGTCAGCGACCTACTAGCAATATTCGAAAAAGAAACTGGTTTTGAAATGACTAACGATAGAGTATTATTATCATAGAAACAACAAGGTGCACAATTATGTGCACCTTCATGTTATAATGATGAAGTTTATAACTCTCCATAGTTAAATGGATATAACAAACCCCTCCTAAGAGTTTGTTCCAACGTTTACCTTTTGGGCTAAGGTGATCGTTGTATTGTCAATCTAAGCCCAAATTTTCTAAGTGTCCATATAGCTCAGCTGGATAGAGCACACGCCTCCTAAGCGTGGGGTCGGAGGTTCAAATCCTCTTATGGACGCCATTGAGTATTACCGAAAGCCTTATTTACCGAGGTTTTCGGTTTTTTCTTTATTCGAACCTAGACCATTTATCAGCTAATTTTTGATGTAAATCTGCTAATTTTGTGATCTATTGATAGATGCACAAACACTTCTAAGGTGTTGTATCAGCTAATCAAAATTAGCAGATTTTTGCCTTTCCAGCTAATCAAAATGACCTTCTAGCTAATTGGAGAAAAAATTAGCTAAATTTCCAGCTAATTTATGAGGTGATAGTATTATCGTTCGAGTCTTCCTATTTGATCATTAACCCTATTGAATAATCACATATAAGAATATTTAATATCATCAAATACTAGTTATCAAATTACATATGATGTTCATAAGTCGTTCATAATTTAATGTTATAATTTATTCAATAAATGCGAGTAAATTGGAAGTTGTAGAGAGGTGTCGCAATGAAAATAGAGATTGGGAGAGATTTTCCGCAGTATTTCAAATCCTCATATCCAGAAGAATTTGAATTGTTTTCACATTTTGAAGTAACCGCCGGAATACCAACGGTTTTGTT
>CASEQH010000062.1 GCA_949290085.1 uncultured Bacillota bacterium
GCTCCAGTGCCAAAACCTATTTCAATATATTCATCACCAATAATAGGCAATATATCACCATTAGCAGGATTAATACACTTTTTACCAATGAGATGATTTAGTTTTTCATCTTTTGGATGTACAACGACACAAACATCTGCAAACATGGTCTCTGGTCTTGTAGTAGCTACCGTAAATTTCTCATCACTATCACTAACATGATAAATAATATAATACATCTTAGCTTGAACGTCTTGGTGTATTACTTCGACATTACTAAGAGCCGTCTTGGCTTCAGGGTCCCAGTTAATAATACGTTTACCCTTATAAATTAAACCTTCTTTATAATAAGTTACAAAGACTTTATTAACCGCTCTTGACAGACCTTCATCAAGTGTAAAGCGCTCCTTAGTATAATCGACAGAAATACCTAACTTCTTCCATTGTTCATGGATTAAGTCAGCATATTCATCCTTCCATTCCCAAGCCTTTTCAAGATATTTCTCTCTTCCTAAATCATAACGAGAGATGCCTTGTTGGCGAAGCCTTTCATCAACCTTCGCTTGAGTGGCAATACCAGCATGGTCCATGCCTGGAACCCATAAGACATCCTCGCCCTTTAAACGGTGATATCGAGCTAAAGTATCTTGAATAGTATTATCCATCGCATGACCAATATGTAATTTACCAGTTACATTTGGTGGAGGGATGACAATACAATAAGGACTTTTAGATAAATCACCAGCTTCAAAATAACCATCTTTAATCCACCTATCGTATTTGCCTTCTTCAACTTTTAAATTGTCATACTTGCTTTCTAACATATCTGTCTCCTTAAAATAAAAAAGCGTCACAAAGGACGCTTATGAGCGTGTTACCACCTTATTTCGTAGCATTACTACCTTAATTCCTTAACGCGGAAACACGAATAAATTTACTTGATTCAACTTATCAGCTCCAAGACTACTTTTCTTCCTCAATGCGTATCTTTTGCACCAATCAAGATATCTCTTATGCCTCTTAAAGAATACTTCCCTTCTCTTCTGAGCTTTATGTTTACATTATAAAGATAAGAATTTATAAAATCAAGATTCCTACTCTTTAATTTCGTAATCTTCCTTGCAATAAGGACATTGCTTAGGATGAGTTAATAAAGAAATAGGTGTAATAGGCATATTGCATCTAGGGCATCTAGCCAAGACAAAGATAGAAGCTAATGCCAATATCATTAGCACAAACGCAATACCAAATACAGGCCATATCAAATTATTGTCGATAATAAAATCAGGAAATATGATGCATAAGATAATGAAGATAATAGGTGAAAATGATAATACTAATGAAATAATTCTCTTTATTTTAAAACACATTTTATGCTCCTTGTATCAGAATATCATCGATAGTTTTACGAATATCTTCGATATTTTCTTTTTTTAGGGCGCTAGCTTTATAGATACTAGTGCTAGGAATATTGAGAGATTGGCTTATCTCTTTTAGCGCTTTTAATGATTGGGAATATGATAATTTATCACTCTTGTTGGCGATGACCATAATCTTTTTGTGATGAGCCTTCAAGAAGTCTATCATTAATAAGTCATCCTTAGTGGGTTTGTGACGAATGTCGACAATCATGACGACAAGATTAAGATTTTGACGATTAGAGAAATAATTTTCCATCATCTGGCCGAATTCAATTATTTCCTTTTCGCTTCTATTGGCAAAGCCATAGCCAGGAACATCGACAGCTGTATATTTATCATCAACATTAAAGAAATTGATCAATCTTGTCTTGCCAGCCGTCTTACCTACCTTAGCTATATTAGCTTTATATAAGGCATTGATAAAGCTTGACTTGCCGACATTACTGCGACCGACAAAGACTACCTCACTATTTGTCAAAGGCCAATCACTATCAAGCTTAGAACTTTTAATAAAGTTTATCATTATTTGACAAAAGCCTCTTTAATCACTTGGTCAACACGTTCAACTGGGATGAAATTAATTGCCTCTTTAACTGTTTCTGGCACTTCATCTAAGTCCTTAATATTACCCTTAGGGAAGACAATAGTATCAATACCCGAACGATGAGCAGCCAGAGATTTTTCTTTTAAGCCACCAATCGGCAAGACATTACCGCGTAAAGTAACTTCACCAGTCATAGCTAAATCAGAACGTACTGGTACTTTCGTAATAGCGCTGACTAAAGCTGTTGTGAGAGTAACACCTGCTGAAGGTCCATCCTTAGGCACAGCTCCTTCTGGCACATGAATATGAATATCATGTTTTTCAAAGAATTCAGGGTCGATATGATATTTAGAAGCATTGGCTTTGATGTAGTCTAGAGCTATCTTTGTAGACTCTTGCATGACATCGCCCAATTGTCCGGTGACAATTAAGCGTCCCTTGCCTTCAAAATAATTTACTTCAACAGGTAAGATATCCCCACCAAAAGATGTATAAGCCAAGCCAGTTACAACACCTATCTGATCTTTCTTTTCTTTATTGCCATATTCAAAATATTCATGACCTAACCATTCATTAATCTTTTTCTTAGAAATCTTGATAGTCTTCTTATTATCTTTCAAGATGCCAAGAACAGATTTACGACATAATGAACCAAGAACTCTCTCCAATTGTCTAACACCAGCTTCTCTAGTGTAATGACGAATTAGATACATGATTAAATCATCAGAGATAGAGAATTGTTGAGCTTTTAAACCATTAGCTTCTAATTGTTTAGGCAAAAGATGTTTCTTAGCTATCTCTAATTTTTCAATTTCGGTATATGAGCTTAGATTGATAATCTCTAAGCGATCACGTAAAGCAGCTGGAATATTTTCGATATAGTTAGCTGTAGCGATGAACAAGACATCAGATAAATCATATGGTTCCTCAATGTAATGGTCTGAGAAAGCGTTATTTTGTTCAGGGTCCAACACTTCTAGCATAGCACTAGCTGGGTCACCCTTATAATCTGATGCCATCTTATCTATTTCGTCAATTAAGAAGACTGGATTTAATACTTGAGCTTTCTTCATACCTTGAATAATTCGGCCTGGCATAGAACCGATATAAGTACGACGATGGCCTCTAATTTCAGCTTCATCTCTTACACCACCTAAAGATATCTTTACAAAATGACGGTTTAAAGCTCTAGCGACTGATTTAGCTAAGGATGTCTTACCAACTCCAGGAGGACCTACTAAACAAATAATTGGGCTTTTTAAGCTATGAGTCATCTGTTTAACAGCTAGATATTCTAATATTCTCTCTTTGACTTTCTTTAGGCCATAATGATCTTCATCAAGAATATTACTAGCTTCATTTAAATCCTCGTTATCAACTGAACGCTCATACCAAGGGATATTTAATAACCAATCGAGATAAGAACGAATGATAGCTGCTTCACTTGAAGCACTTGGCATCATCTCATAGCGTTTAAATTCCTCTAAAGCCTTCTCTTTGACATTGTCAGGGAATGGCTCATTTAAGACGCGTTCCTTTAAATCATCGATATCACTATTGTTACTCCCATCATTCAATTCATCTTTAATCGCTCTTAATTTTTCTCTTAAGTAATATTCTCTTTGACTTTCTTCAATACGCTCTTTGACTACTGTATTGATATGTTCTTCAATCTTATTTAATTCTTTTGAATGATAAATAGAATTTAAAATAATGAGCAATTTTTCTCTTAGATTTCTCTCTTCTAAGATTTTTTGTTTCTCTTCTTGAGAGACAGTGAGATATTGACCATAAGTAGATACTAAATCGCTAGCTGATATACCATTTTTAAGCTTATCAATCAATCTGAATAAATTAGGATTAGTATTAGTCAAATTGAAGGAAGTAGAGATTTCGTTAATTATTTTTTTAGTTAGGACTTGGATTTCCTCTGCATTATCAATAACTTCTTCTATCTCTTCCACTTCGACAAAATTGACATTATCGATAGATAAGTGTCTAATAATACGGCCTACTTGTCTACCTTGAAAGACCACTCTAAAGTGATTTTCTTCTTTTTTACGAAAACTTTTAATAGTACTTAAAGTACCATATTTATAAATATCATCTTCGCCTGGATGTTCAGTATTGATATCTTTTTGTGAAACAATAAAGATTAGGGAATCATCTTGACTAGCTCTTTCTAGAGCATCAATGCTAGCTTGTCTACCAACTTCGACAGTCAAGTCTTGATTAGGAAAGACGACAGCCCCTCGGGTACATAATAATGGAACGATTTGTGTGTTCATAAACAAAACCTCCTTTTATATATTTAGAAAAGACGCAAAGCGTCTTTAAATTTAAATACCTTTAATTATATCTAAAGCTTTGCGTAAGCTTACATCGTGGCGAGTTTGTTCAGCAGTGATATATTTTTTGATTTCTTCAACTGTCATGCCATATAACTCGGCCATCTTCTTGTATTCTTCTTCGACTTCTTCATCGCTTACTTCTACTTTTTCAACTTTAGCGATTTCTTCAAGAACTAATGTTAACTTAACTTTCTTTTCAGCATCAGCTTTAAGTGTTTCTTTGAATTCATCTCTTGTCTGCTTAGCGAATTTTAAGTATTGATCTAAAGTCAAACCTTGGCCCATCAATCTCTGCTCGTAATTTCTAACCATATCATCAACTTCTTGGTTAATCATTACCTCAGGCACTTTTACTGTAGCATTATCAGATACCTTATTTAATACTTCTTCAGTAGCCTTATTAACTAATTCATTTTCTTTGTGGTCGTAATGAGCTTTGCGAATATATTCTTTCAATTCATCTAAAGTCTTCACATCTTTTAACTTTAAGTCAGCGATGAATTCTTCATCAATCTCAGGTAAAACTTTAAATTTAATTTCATGAACTTTAACTTTGAATGTAACAGCTTGGCCCTTTAAGTCTTCAGCGTGATAATTCTCAGGGAATGTCACATTGATTTCTTTTTCTTCTTCAGACTTCATGCCAATCAATTGATCTTCAAAGCCGGGGATGAAGGCACCTGAACCAATAACTAAGTCATAGTTTTCAGCCTTGCCGCCATCGAATGGAATACCATCTTTAAATCCCTCAAAATCGATGACAACAGTATCGCCATTTTCAACGACACCATCTTCTTTAATTTCTAAGTCAGCTTTTTGGTCTTGAAGCATTTTTAATTCTTCCTCAATCTCATCATCGCTGATGACGATTTCATCGATGTGATATCCAAGGTCCTTATATTGACCTAGCGTAACATCAGGCTTAACTGGACATGTAAACTTTAAGATACAAGTATTTTCATCGATAGTATCAAATCCTAATTCAGGACGATCAATAAGTTCAACATCATGTTCCTTAACAGCATTTACTAGAGCATCTTGGGCAACTAGTTCAACTGCTTCCATTAAAATTTGTTGTTCAGAAACGTGTTGACGAATCATATTCTTAGGTGCTTGTCCTTTACGGAAACCTTTAATTTCAACTTTTTGAGCTATTTTATTGAAAGCTTTATCTTGAGCCTGCTTCCAAGCCTCATCTTCGATTTGTACTTTCAATTCTATTTTTCCATCTTCAATTTTATTAATTTCAGCCATATTTTTCTCCTTTATAAGCTTTTGAATTATACCAAAAAAGCTAGCTATTTTCTAGTCATATACTTATATTTAGCACTTTTTAAGCAAATCAATGCAATATTTGTTCACCATCAGTTTCAGTTTTATCTTCCTCAAATAGTCGATAGATGTATTTGATTATATTATGAGCCATATCAGCACCCTCTTGTTCCTCGATATTTAATGGCAAATACTTATAGGCTTGACTTGTAAATAGCTCAACTGCCATATTGTAGTAACTTGGGTTTTTATAAAACTCTTCCTTAAATATCTCTAGAGCCTTAAGATAGCCATCACTATCTTCAACTTTGATGACATAATATGGGATAAATTTATATTCTACGCCCTCTTTATTCATCTTGATTTCTTCTTTAATCTCTTGATTTATCAAGGTTGATACTAAGGCTACTTTGACATCGTCATAGACTTTATCGCTTTGTAAATTTTCTTCAATGACATCTAAATAGTCACGGATATTTAAACGATCAAAGTAATTAGCGGCCAAAAATTGATATTTGATATCATCTGATTTCAAATACATAATGGCTTCATCGACTGTCAATTCATCTTCTTTTCTAGGGCTTAGATAATCTAATTCATCCAAGAAATCCTGTAATTCTTCCATCACATAACCTGGTACATAGGGCATCAATAATTCTTCATTGATTCTGTTGCGAGCTTCTTCATACTTTTTAGCTTCAATGAGCTCTTTAATTGAAGCGATCAATTCTTCATAAAAATCCATAAACGTATTATACAATAGCCTAAAAGAAAAAGCGATTAGTTCGCTTTTTCATACTTTTCTTTAGGGGCATATGTCGTATGCAAGAGTTCATGAGCTAGATGACTATTTGGTTTCTCTAAGTAATTCTTATACAATTCTTGAATTTGTGGATTTTCATGTGACTTGCGATATGGTAGATTTTTATCTTCCTCATATAAGACACTAGCACGTTTTATACGATATACATCTAGACCCTCTTTATTCTTGATAGTACTAGATACAAATGGTTGACCACCACCGTTGATACAACCACCAGGACATCCCATGATTTCGATGAAGTGATAAGGAGATAGACCTTTGCGAATCTGTTCAAGCAATGGTTTAGCATTAGCCATGCCTGAGGCTACAGCTATCTTGACTTCTAGACCATCAATATTGAGAGTCGCTTCTTTGACTCCTTCTAGTCCTCTAACGGCAGTATAATCAACATTTTCTAAAGACTTGCCAGTAAGAACTTCACTAACTGTTCTTAATGCAGCTTCCATAACTCCACCAGTGGCACCAAAGATAACTGCTGCACCGGTATATTGGCCAAATAAATCTTGGTCAAATTCTTCATCCTTCAAGTCATTGAAGGAGATACCGAAACGTTTGATCAATTCAGCGCATTCTCTAGTTGTAAGTACATAGTCGACATCTTGTATGCCATCGTCATGGAGATTTTCTTTCCTATTGATTTCTACCTTTTTAGCACTACATGGCATGATAGATACAGTTACGATATCTTCTGGCTTTAAATTATTAACTTTAGAGAAGTAGTGCTTAACGATAGAGCCTAACATCATATGTGGAGACTTACAAGTGCTGAGATTATCTAAGATATCTGGATATTCAAATTCGCAATAGCGTACCCAACCCGGTGAACAAGAAGTAATCATTGGTAAAACTTTATGATTTTGAAGGCGGTCAATAAATTCATATCCCTCCTCCATAATAGTTAGGTCGGCACCAAAGTTAGTATCATATACACGATTAAAGCCAATAGCTTTTAAAGCGGCAGTCATCTTCTTAGTAACGCCAGTTCCTATCGGTAGGCCAAATTCTTCACCTAAGGCTGCTCTTACAGCTGGTGCTGTTTGTACAACTACAAATTTATCTGGATCACTTAGTGCGTCAATGACCTTATCGACATCATTTTTAACACTTAAAGCCGCTGTCGGACAATTGATGACACATTGGCCACATTGCATACAATTGACTTCTGAAAAAGACATGTCCATAACAGGGCCAACCGAGGTCTTAAAGCCACGGTCGTGGAAGCCTAAGATGCCAAGACCTTGAACCTTTTTACAAGTTTCAACACATCTTCCACATAATACACATTTAGATGTATCTCTAGTGATAGATATTGCATATTCATCAATAGTTCTCGGACTTGTTTCGCCAACGTATTTCACATCTCTAATGCCTAATTCTTCACTTAAGGTCTGTAATTCACACTTTTGATTTCTACTACAAGATAAACAATCTTTAGAATGATTAGATAATATCAGTTCAACAGTATTCTTGCGTCCTTCAAGCGCCTTTTTAGAATGGGTATATACTTCCATGCCATCAAAGATGGGATAGGTACAAGAACTAACTAGAGTACGAGCTCCCTTGACTTCTACCAAACATACACGACATGCACCCGATTTATTTATATCTTTTAAATAGCACAATGTTGGTATTTTGATATTGAGCAATTGACATACTTCTAAGATAGTTTGACCATCATCTACTTCATAAGCTTTATCATTAATCTTAATATTTATTTTCTTCATAAATTCTATCCTCTTGTAATAGCATTGAAACGACAAGTTCCATAACAAGCTCCACACTTAATACATTTCTTAGGGTCGATATAGTAAGGAACTTGACCTGGGACACCAGAAATAGCTTCGACTGGACATTCGCGTGAACATAGTGAACACTTACGACACTTATCAGGGTCAATAGTGTAATGCAACAAGTCTTTGCAGACATGAGCAGGACAACGTTTATCGACAATATGAGCTATATATTCTTCTCTAAAATTCTTTAGGGTAGACAAGACTGGATTGGCAGCTGATTGTCCAAGACCACATAAGGAATTATTCTTGATGTGGTAGCAAAGTTCTTCCATCTCATCTAGTAATTCTAGAGTTCCTTCGCCCTTACAAATCTTGGTGAGCATCTCTAGTAGTCGTTTAGTACCGACACGACATGGCGTACACTTGCCACATGATTCATCGACAATGAAATCAAGATAGAATCTAGCCACATCGACCATACAGTTATCTTCATCGAGAACTATCATTCCACCAGAGCCCATCATCGAACCCTTTTCGATGAGATTATCGTAGTCAATCGGCACATCTAAGTCTTTCTCGGTTAAACAACCGCCTGATGGACCACCAGTTTGTACAGCTTTAAATCTCTTACCATTAGGACAACCACCACCGATATCATATATTACTTGACGTAAAGTGGTTCCCATTGGGATTTCTACAAGTCCGGTATTGGTAATCTTGCCGCCTAAGGCAAAGACCTTAGTTCCCTTAGATTTCTCGGTACCAATACTTGCGAACCAATCGGCTCCATTGAGGATAATCTGCGGAATATTAGCGAATGTTTCGACATTATTGATGATAGTTGGTTTACCCCAAACACCAGACTTGGCAGGAAATGGTGGTTTAGGAACTGGATTACCTCTTTTTCCTTCAATAGAAGCGATTAAAGCTGTCTCTTCGCCACAGACAAAGGCACCAGCACCCAGACGAATTTCAATATCGAAATTAAAACCTGAGCCTAAGATGTTGTTACCTAATAAACCGAGTTCATGAGCTTGCTTGATGGCGATTTTCAAACGTCCTACTGCAATTGGATATTCAGCACGAATATAGATATAACCATATTTAGCACCGATGGCATAAGCAGCAATGGCCATAGCTTCAATAACTGAATGTGGATCACCCTCTAAGATAGAACGATCCATGAATGCTCCTGGGTCACCCTCATCAGCATTACAGATGACATATTTTTCATCCGATTCTTCAATTGAAGCAAAATACCACTTTTTACCAGTTGGGAAGCCTCCTCCACCTCTACCACGCAATCCTGATTTAGTGACGATATCGATAACTTCTTGTGGTGTCTTATGCTCTAAAACTTCACCTAGGGCACGATAACCATCTTTAGCTATATATTCATAGATATCTTCTGGATTGATGACACCGCAGTTTTTTAAAGCGATACGAGTTTGACGAGCATAGAATGGAATTTTGCGGATATCAATAATCTTTTCTTTTGTTTTTACATCGATATCAGATAATTCAAGCCTTTCAACCACTCTACCCTTGTATAGATGTTCACTGACAATCTCTTCGACATCTTCTACCTTCACATGACTGTAGTAGACAGAATCTGGATAAATGGCTACTATCGGTCCCTTTTGACATAAGCCAAAACAACCAGTCTTAACGATTTTAACTTCATCCTTTAGGCCATATTTGATAATCATCTCCTCGAATTTAGAAGCGATTAATGCTGAGTTGGATGAAGAACAACCTGTTCCAGCGCAAATCAGAACATTGACTCTCTCCATTAGCTCTGTCCTCCTTTTTGACTGTCTAGGGTATATTCATAGACTTTTTCATTCTTCAAGATATGGGATTCAAAGATTTTTCTAGCTTTATCTTCATCCACATAAACATAAGTAGTCTTATCCCCATTTTTATCATAGACTTCGACTATGGGCTCATACTTACATAAACCTATACAACCGGTTTGTGATACAACACAAGGATGATTATGTTTGGATGCTTCTTCAACTAGACAATTGAGCACCGGTCTTGCTCCAGCAGCAATACCACAAGTACCCATTCCTACCAAAACACGGTAATCCTTGTCAGAATCTCTAAGTTCAATCTTCTTGAGTGATACTTCCTTTAATTTCTTCAGTTCTTCTAAACTTTTCATTTGATACTATCAATCCCTTCATTAATATATTTCTTAATCCATAGTTGAACTTCTGGATTGTCATATGATAAATCTTCGATTTCTTCATTTAATTTAATAGTGTCAAAATTAAATGAATCATCATCTGTCTTATATTCAAAGCGTAGAGAAATATCAGGTTTTTTTACAAAGGCAAACATGACCATTTCTCCCATATCTCCTAATGGAGGCAAATCAATATGGTCTTTTTGTACATCGAATGATATCGATGTCCCCTCATTTAATTTTGATTTGATGTGATAAGAACCATTGGTATAATCACAAAGCGATTTCATGAAAGCCAATCCCATTCCCACCTTTCGCGTAGTTCTTGTGGTCACAAAAGAATCAACTGCTTTGACACTCATATCTAAAGCCATACCATCGCTATCATCGCTAATCTTGAAATAGATGCGATTTTTAGTTTCAGAACTATAAATAAATATTTCTATACGGCTAGCATTGTGCTCTAGTGAATTCATGAGTAGTTCAAGCATGTGCATAGCCAAATCTTCCATCATAAAAATATCTTTTGAACTCCTCTATCAAATTCTATTACCCTTTCTTGAATATCAACTAATCTATGTGCATCTGAATTATGCAAGAATATTTGACATTCAGGATATTTTAAGCGATATAGTTCAATATTTTCCTTTCTAGGAATTTCTAAACCGTCATATCGAAGATTATCAGGAATAAAACCTAGATTGTTAATAATGGCATTTTCCCGTCCATCGATATGGGCTAAGACGACGATTCCGTTAATGTCTTTGGTAAAATTTATAATGTCTTCTATCGATTGGTCTAGCGACATCAAGAGTAAATGGTTATATTCATCTACAATCTCATCATTGATATCTCTTAAATACTGATGGCCGAAGTAGTTTGGCTCATTAGCGATTTTAATGAGATATTTATCGATATATTCCTGAAAGTAGATAATTTGTGCATATTTTTTAAAATAACAGAGGATGTGAACATCTTCCTTGCTTTGAACCTCAACGCCATAGATATATCTTATTCCCTTTTTTAAACATAAATCGTGAATTACTTTTTGTTGCAAAAGAGAATTATGGTCAGTTACAGCTATCATTTCTAAACCATTGAGTATGGCCATATTAACAATATTATTAGGAGTCATATCGTCATCGGCGCAAGGTGATAAGCAAGAGTGAATATGCAGGTCGTAATACATATTAAGCAATTAACTTACTAGTCTCATAGATGGGCAAAGATGAAGTAAAAATATTAATGCCTTCTCTATTGGCTAATGATATGAGTTCATCTTCAACTTTAGCTCCCTCGCAGATGACAATGGCACTAAATTCGCGAAGTGATGCAACAGCGATGATATTTTGATGGGACAATACTGTTAACCATACGGCTTTCGTCTTACCTTTGCCCATTACCCAAGATAGTAAATCTCCGATGTAGATATCACTATATTCAACATCAATATTGTTTTCATCAGTAAGTAACTTTAGTTCATCAATCTTTAACAAATCTTTAAGTTTCATCTTCACCTCTCAATATTTTGCAATTAGATACTTCAGCCTTATTCTTCACTATTGCTTCAGCTAGAAAGCGACAAGATGGGTAACCACAAGCTGCACAATCATAACCTGGTAGTTTTTTAAGCACTTCACCCACCGCTTCATAGAAGGCAATTCTCTCTTTAAAGGTCTCTTTGATGACCTCATCTTTTTCAACTCGAGGATTAAATACTTCGACATCTTCAATCTTTATATCTTCGCATTTAATCTTTTGATAATTGTACTTGCAAGAATAAGGATTGCCCCACAAGAGATCACCACCAATACATCCGTTAAAACAAGAATAGAAAGAGTAATGCTCAAAATTATTGATGCGATTTATTTCTCTTTTTTCTAAGATGTCGATAACTTTCTCAAGACCATCAGCTATTAGATGGCTCGAACACTTATATGCTGATTCGACATTACTGTATGAAAATCCTTTATAAGATAGACGCACTTCTTTTCTTTTATCACTAGGATTTAGTTTAATTAATGGAAAGATATCTCTTATTGCTAGAGTGTGATCAGTTTCGTATTGATAGTTATTATACGGATGTTTTGCTAACAAGAGCTTTGAGCTACACTCGCAGAGCAAGAAGATACCCACATTAGTCTTATCACTATATTTTTTACGATAATAGCGACTAGCAATCTCACTTGGATAATCAACCTTGGATAATTGCTCTAATAGAGTAGGATAATCATATTTGATAACTCTTTTACAAACTGGACAAAAGCTCGAGATACATGGCCCTTCTTCTTTGAAAAAAGCTTCTTCAGCCATCGTTTCAAAGGGTGACAAGTCGAATACTTCATCAAAGCCCAGCTCATGTATGGCATAAAATATCTTTTCAATTTCCACATTTGATTCAAAATGGTGCATCAAGGCACTAGGAACTAAACAGATAGTGAAGTCATAATCCTTAATTGCCTCTAGACTACTACCTTTGGTACTAAGAGCGTGGTCTTTACACTTGTTTAGACAGTGTAGACAGTTTATACAACGGTTAGAATCAATTTTGACCCTACCATTTTCGATGATGATGGCATTCATCGGACAAGCCTTTAGACAAGCGATACAGCCCTCACAAGATTCTTTATTAATAATAATTGTCGGTTTCATGAATTCACCTTAAATTTAATCGTCAATATAGTCTTATCAAGATATCTAGAATTTAAATCAAAATAGTCAGCAACTCTTTTAATATTAGATAAGCCCATACCGGCGCCAAAGCCAAATTCTCTAGCCTTATTAGATGCCGTCGAATAACCAGGCTTTAAAGCCAGTTCAATATCTTTAATACCAGGCCCCTTATCATCAAAGACAATAGTGATATCCTCATCAGATACTTCTAGTCTGATTATTCCTCCTTCAGAATGAATAATCATATTTATCTCAGCTTCATATGTCGCTATCGATATCCTTCTAAGCAAATCAGCATCAAGATTTAAACCCTTCAAGAAATGTTTGATGTCACTTGAGACCATCCCGGCATTTTGAAAGTCTTCCTTATAGACATTATATTTTTTAATCATGAGGCTTCCTTAATGCCATTAGAATATAGTAGACCACAAGCTTTAAACATCGTATGGCGATATGTAGCTAAAACAATATTTTTGTCCTTAGCTAGTTCTAACATTTCCTCGCTTGGTTTTTTATCTCGTACATAGATTATGATGGTAATATCTAACATTTCAGCTGTACGTATGGATTGAGAGTTAGCTAAACCGGTAAGTAAAATAGTTGAACCGCTTTCATTATTGACTAAATAAAGGGCATCAGACATCAAATCAGAGGCAAAAGCATCGCTGTATTCCTCATCTAAATATGTTTCGTTTGGCAAATATTTGATATCTAAATCCAGAATATCTCTTATTTGTCTAAGTTTCATCTAAGCCTCTTTCTTCTTTATATCTTCAATTAGTTGAGACAAGAGAGTCTTATCATTTAAATTGCCATGAACTTCACCATCGATGACAACAACTGGAGCTAAACCACAAGCTCCTAGACATCTAGTGGCATCAACTGAGAATAAACCGTCTTCACTAGTCTTATTGACTTTACAATTAGTTAAACGTAAAACTTCATCCAAGAGGTCTTGAGCTCCTTTGACATAACAAGCAGTACCCAAACAAATATTGATGATGTGTTTACCTTTTGGTTCAGTAGTAAATTGCGTATAGAAGGTTACGACACCATAAACATCAGATACTGATACTTTAGCTGCTTCAGCAATCTTCTTCATCGCTTCAAATGGAATGTAACCTAGCTTTTCCTGAACTTCGTGTAGCATTAATTTAACCGGTCCCCTTTCAAGACGATGTCTTTCAACTATTTCGTCAATGCATTTGGAACTGGCTTCATTCAATTTTAAATTTTGCATCAGTTATCCTCGCTTTTCTATTAATATTATATCGATTATTCAAGATTTTTAAAAGAAACTGTCTAAATAAAAAAGGTGAAATAAATAACGTTTATTTCACTCTAAATAACAATATTTTTAGGTTATTTTTCAATTTCTTCTAATCGGGGCAAAGAAGAAGATGCACCTAAATGTGAAACAGTATAAGAAGCTACTCTTGTAGCAAAATGCATCGCTGCCTCAATACTATATTTGTTTGCCAACGCAAAACAAAAACTAGAAACAAAAGAATCCCCAGCAGCCGTTGTATCAACTGCGATTGTTGGAATAGCGGGAACATAAATACTATTTAACTTATCGATATAATATGACCCTTTATCTCCTAAAGTAATTAAAAGAGAATTTAAACCTTTTTTCGCTAGCATGTCATAAGCTGCTTCAATTCTGCTTACATCTATCTGTCCTTTATCATCGTGTACGTCAATATTTGTCATGGCGTATAATTCATGTTCATTAGGAGAGAGAAAATCAATATTTCTTAATAATTTTTCACTTAATGGAACATAAGGGGCAGGATTTAACATTACTTTAATACCGTTTTTGTGTGCTAGTGATGCTACTTTTTCATTGACATCCATATCTATTTCTAGCTGCAACATCACAATATCATATTGCTTAATTTCTGATTCAATAAAATTAATATCATCATATGTAAAAGCTTTATTTGCTCCAGGAATAACAATGATACGATTTGCACCATTGCCTGCATCATCAACCTCAAGTAAAATAACTGCAGAACCTGTAGAAGTATTATTTTTAGTAATCACCCCCGAAGTATTAACATTAGCATCTTTTAATGCAGATAACAAAGACTTGCCATTTACGTCATTGCCAATAGCACCAATCATTTTTATCTCTGCACCTAACAAGCCTAACTGGCATGCTTGATTCAAACCTTTCCCACCAGGGGCACTGGTTAACTTATCACCAAAAACTGTCTCACCCTCATTTGGCAAAATATGAGTAGTAGCGGTCAAATCCATATTTAAGCTTCCAACCACCATTATTTTTGATTTTTCCATAGATTTCTCCTAAAGTTCAATTTCAATCATCTTATCCTGAGGAAATTTGACTACTAAACAATCATTGGCGTATGTTCGCTCAGGTAATATGCAAACAACACTCACATTTTGAGCATTTATAGGATATTGCGCTTTATGCCACACTCCTGGTCTAAATGTAATCATATATCCTTTAGGAACGATAAAAGCCTCAACCTGATCGTATGGAAAACAATCATTTCCTGCTGGTGCAGCAAATATAACAACATCATCATTAAGGGGTATTAATATTTCTGTTGCATTCATATGACGTTCTGCTTCGTCTATGACATAAGGCCTTTTCTGGCAGACAACAGTAGAGAAGCCTGTCAATAAGGGGGAAGTATATTCTGCTAAAATGTCACGATAAAAAACGACATCTCCTTCACCAATACAAGGACCTTCAGGATTGAGTAAATTCGCAAACTCACCATATGTATGAAAATTATCCCAACTTAATGTTTTAGCAGTGATTCGTTTCATATATTTTCCTTACCTGAATATTGAATCTGTAATTTGCAGAAAAAGTCTTCAAGAACGACTCTTAGATCCATATTTTTATAGCATTTGACCATTTTGCAATTTTCCTTCGAAAAATAGTGCATATCATCAGAAATAAAAGGAGCTTGTTCCCATTTTGCATTAAAAGGTTGTTCATCTAGCAGAGCGCCAATAGCTGTTTCGTCACAGATAGAAAATACTTCACTCATAGGCCATCCGTTCTCATTGGCCATTGTCAAAAAGTTTATTAGTTTATCATATAAATATTTTCCTATCTTTCCATAAGGTTCAACTTTTAATTGAAGTTCGGCTAAGGTGACACGAGGCATATCATAAACATCAGTAGGAACATGCCATACCTCCGCTCCAGATTGAAAAACTATATTTGCCGCAGCTACATCATTCATTAAGTTAAATTCACGACCACCGGCAGGATATGTTGCCCCGCCGTTCCACACAACTACTAATTTCATAGCTATATCCGGTCTTTTAATCAAAGCCGAAGCGACGTTAGTTAAAGGCCCCAAAACGCCAATATATAATTTTTCTTTAAGGCAGGCATCGGCTTGTTCGATTATAAAGTCGACTCCTTCACTTTCTTGTGCTTTATACCGTTTAAAAAAACTTGGAGAATCATCAACTTCTAGGTTGGTTTTGCATCCTTTTAATAGTCTAACTTTATCAGTTAAATCCATTTCTTTTAGTATTCTTGATACCTCATCATAGCTAGCTTGCATTGAATCTTTAATTCGCTGATGACCAAAATGTGTAGCAATAATACCTAATACATCAAGACTAGGAGACAACAAAGCATGAACAATTGCAAACGGATCATCTGATTCATTGTCTGCATCTGTGTCAATAATTACTTTCTTTATTGCACTAGCAGGGAGTTTAAAATGATAATTTTTTTCGAATTCTAACATAACACTATCCTTTCATAGCACCAGCAGATAAACCTTCTACGAATGATTTTTGACAAATAAAATAAACGATTATTGCTGGTACGGTAATAATAACAAGAGCGGCAAACAATGAAGTATATTCAATGTTATGTCGACCCATGAAATTTGATGCAGCTACTGGCAATGTTCTGAGGTTTTCGTCAGTCAATAACAAATTTGCATAGTAATATTCATTCCAAAAACCTAGACCACTAAATATAATTTGGGTCACTATACCAGGCTTAGCAAGGGGTAATATTATTTTTGTAAAACATTGAAATCTAGTAGCACCATCAATCATTGCTGCCTCTTCTAATCCCTGTGGTAAAGATATAAAAAATGCACGCATAATAAACACACCCATCGCTATTGAGCCAGCCACATAAACCAAAATCAATCCGAAGAGAGAATTATTTAATCCTAAAGCCAAGCAAACTTGATAAGTCGGAATGCCTAGCACGCCACTAGGAATCATTATGCCTAGCAATAAATAAATATAGATGATTGAACGCATTTTAAATTTTAGACGTCCTATTGCATAGGCAGCACAGCAATTTACAGGTATCATCAATATAATCGCACCAGCAGTCACAAGAAAACTGTTTAAAAATTTTTGCCCTAATTCCCCTTGTTGCCAAGCTTTAATATAATTATTAAATTCAAAGGTTTCTGGAAGTCCCCAAATATTAGTGTAAAATTCTCCCTCGCCCTTTAGCGAACACAAAACCATCCATATAATGGGATAAGCACAAATAATGAAAAATACCATTACAATCAAGATTCCTAAGATTTTTGGTAAAGTTTTTTTAACAGAGGCCATCTAATTTACCTCACTTTCTTTTCTGGTCATGAAATATAATTGAATTAAACCAAAGATAAACGCAATTGCAAAAGTGATTATCGTCATGGCATTGGCTTTTCCCATGTTTCCATAAGTAAATGCGGTTCGCATGATATATGTTGCTGATACTTCTGTCGCATGGAATGGTCCTCCATCCGTCATGATGTGAACAATGTCATAGTTTGACACCAGACCACCAGTGATTGACATCATCACATTTACAACAATAGTCGGATTTAGCAAAGGAATAGTAATATTTTTAAACTTTTGCCAAGCGCTAGCACCATCAATTTCAGCAGCTTCATAATAATCTTGTGAAATTGCTTGAAGACCAGCTATATACAAAACCATGTGATATCCAATCCATTTCCAAACATCAACTGCAATTACTGACCACATCGCACAAGTAGGATCAGACAACCATCCTTTAATCCAATTGTCTAAACCAATGAGACTCAAAAAGGAATTCAACAATCCAAAAGTGGGATTAAAAATCCACGTCCATAATATTCCGATAACAATATAAGACATCATTACTGGCATATAAATACCAGATCGAAAGAAATTTTTTAAAGGAAATTTTTTAACCAGTATAAAAGCTAAGACAAGTGCAATTATATTTTTAAATATTGTTACGGCTATAGCATAAATAAAAGTATTGCCGATAGCTGTCTTATATACTTCATCTTCCAAAACAAACAAATAGTTTTCGCCAGCATTAAACGTCATTGCTCCATAACCATCCCATTTGAAGAAGCTAATAACTAACCCGGTAAGTAAAGGAACGATTATTAATACTGTAAATAGAATAAGAGCTGGTGCGCACATTAGATATGGGAAATACTTTTCTTTTAGTTTACTTATTTTTTCCATACTTATCCTCTCAGAAGAGGTAACGCCATGATTTTGTCATGACGTTACGACACTAGTTTTGAGGGAAAACCATCTGAGCTTCTTCAGTTGTAAAATTATCCCACCATGCATAAATGTAATCATTTTCTCTTACAATTGTTTCATATGCCTCTTGAACCATTTGCACAGCTTGTTCAGAATCAATTGTGCCTGCAGCCAATGCCGGAATCGCTTGGCAGAATGCATCATTGATTTGTGCTGGCCAAATCCAGTCAAGATATGTAATGGCATGCGGAGTTACAACTTCATTCATTTCTTGAATAAAAGCATCATCTGAATTTTCGACATCTTTCATTATCTTAAATTTAGTTGCTCCATTTGCATTTAATACCTTAGTGGCATTTTCTGGTCTTGTCGCAAACTCCAAGAACTGCTTCACCATCTCTAGACGAGAATCATCAATAAATGCTGGTACACATAATGAACCATCTCCTATACCATAACCATAATAATAGTCGCTAGCTCCATCCATGATTGGATATGGAAGAACGCCGTACTCAAATTCTGGATTAGCACTACGAATGTCCGCTAATGTTGAATCAAGAGTAAAAATCATAGCTACTTTTTCTTGAACAAAAGAAGCGACTAAACCTGTTGTATCAGTATCGAAAGAATCGGTCTTCATTATTCCTGCTTCAAACAAATCAGCGATCCAATCAAAAGCTTGAATCTCCGCTTCGCCATCAAAAGTTTTATCTCCATTTAAAAAACTTTCCACATTAGCAATAGATTCTCCACCCGTAGCTTCGCCATAAGTAGACATGTAAAGTCCAGGCCAAGCCCAAGTATCTTTACCATTAATCATTAAAGGGGTTATACCTAATTTATCATTAATGGTATCAGCTACGCTTTCTAACTCAGCAAAAGTGCTAGGTACTTCAAGACCTAATTCATCAAACATAGTTTTGTTATACATAATGGTCCAAGAACCACCGTCTGCCATTGGCAAGCACCACAAATAATCACCCATATAACAACTATCAAGAACTCCTTCTTCGTAGCGATCAATTACTTCTTGATCAACCAAATTAGTTAAATCTTTAATCATAGCGCCTGGGCCTAAAGGAGATTGAATCAAGCCTACTCCTTGAATCAACACATCTACTGGAGTATTAGATAATTTCATTGAATTAAGTAATTCAGGGGTTTCTGACCAAGTTCCTTGATAGGAAGCCTCTACTTTAATACCTGTTTCTTCTTCAAAATCTTCGAATATTTCTTCCCATGCTGCAGTTTGCTCATCGGTTAAAACATAAGAGAAGAAATATAAAGTATTTTCATCTGCCTGTGATTCTTGAACATTAGAACCGCAGCCTGATAAAACAGTTAATAATAAACACGTCAACATCAATGTGATAATTCTTTTCATTTTTACCTCCTTAAATCAATCACAGTAAAGTATATTTTTTCCAGTCTGAATATCAAATAAATGAATCATCGATAAATTCATATTGAGATTAACAAGTTGCCCACTTGTATAGGTATTGCTGCCTTCCAAAGGAATTGCTGCAACAATGTCTATATCATTGAGTTTCAAATGGATATGTACTTCTCCGCCCATCATTTCAACAACATCAATTTTTGTTTCAAGACCATTTTTGTTTAAAAATAAATGCGATGGTCTTATACCTAATTTAACTTCGCAGTCATCGATATTTCTCGCTTTTAACTGCTCACTCATTTCGTGACTCAAGGAAAAAGTTTTTCCTCCAATGCTAATCTCGTATCCTCCCTCTTTTTTCTTCAATAAAACATCAGGAATTATATTCATTTGAGGCATTCCGATAAAACCTGCCACAAAAAGATTACGGGGTTTATCAAACACTTCTTGAGGAGTTCCAATTTGTTGAATCTCGCCATCTTTCATTACAACAATCCGATCTCCTAAAGTCATGGCCTCAATTTGATCGTGAGTGACATAAATAAAAGTGGTATTTACCCTTTGGCGAAGTTTAATTATCTCTGCACGCATTTGATTGCGAAGTTTTGCATCGAGATTACTTAATGGCTCATCCATCAGAAAGACCTTGGGATTGCGAACGATTGCTCTACCTATTGCAACTCTTTGACGTTGCCCACCCGACAAAGCTTTAGGCTTTCGATTCAAATAAGTTGTAATATCTAATATTTCTGCAGCTTCTTTAACCTTTTCATCTATAACGTTTTTTGGCATTTTTGCCAACTTCATTGAAAATGCCATATTTTCATAGACAGTCATATGCGGATACAAAGCATAGTTTTGAAAAACCATTGCTATGTCTCTTTCTTTTGGAGTGAGGTCATTTACTCTTTTACCATCAATATACAAATCACCTTCAGTAATAGTTTCTAGTCCAGCAATCATTCTTAAAGTTGTTGACTTGCCACATCCAGAAGGTCCTACTAGAACGATGAACTCCTTGTCTTTGATTTCAAGATTGATATTGTCTACACTTGCCGTATTAGATTTCTGAGCATTATTTCGCTTTTTAAAAAAGCCTTTTTTAATAGCTTGAGGATACACTTTTTTAATATTTTTTAATATAACTTCAGCCATTTATTTAAACATGGGATGATATACCCGATTTCCTCCTTTCAGTAAAACAATTTACTAAAATGTTTTACTAAAAGAATCATAGAATATTATTCTTACTATGTCAATATAAAAATGTAAGCGTTTAATTTTGCAAAAAATAAAACTTATATGGTAAAATGTAAGCGAAAGGTTTTAGTAAAATATGAATATTAAAGATATAGCTAAAATGACCGGTGTATCTATTACCACAGTTTCCAAAATAATTAATAATAAAACAGAAGATATTTCACAAGAAACTATCGATAAAGTAATGGCAACAGTCAAAAAATTTAACTACACTCCTTACGGCTCGGCAAGAAAGAATAAAACTAAAAATTTTGTCATTGCCTTGCTTTTAAAAAAAATGTATAACACAAATCTAATGATTAATTCTTTGGTAGAAAGCTTGGGCAAAGAAGGCTATTCGCTCATGCTGTTTGATTCAGATGATTCAATAGAAAAAGAAAAGATAAATTTAGCTAAAATAGCTTCAAAAAATCCCGATGGTTTAATATGGGAAATAGTTGGACAAGAAAGCTATAATAATCTAATTTATCTAAACAATTGTACATGTAAAATAATTTATCTTGATCCTAAGTATGAAAAAGAGAATACATATTATATCGACTATACTAAAATGGGTTATGTGGCCACTTCCGCCCTCATTGAAAAAGGGCACACCAGAATTGCCTGCATATTAAAAGAAAATAGCCATCGAAGCGAAGAATTCTTTAACGGTTTTAGACAATGTTTATTCGATAATAATATTCCATATCAAAATGAAATGTACGTTCCTTTTGATAAATTTCATCCAGATATTTTAAAAAATGGATCTTTTACAGGTCTTATATGTTCTCATTTCGCTATTACACAAAAATTAATTATTCAATTTGAAATGTTGGATATCCATTTGCCTCTGGAATTATCACTCATTTCATTGCGCGATGATGTAAGAGAGGCTATTGATTTAGCTAATATTTCTACAATCAAAATTCCTAATTATGAATTTGGTTCCTTTTTAGCTACGCGCATAATTAATCTTTGTGAAAATAAAGGAGAACTAAATAGCTCTTTTGAATATAATATTTCCGTTGAATCATATAAAACAATAGACATCCCTTTCAATATGAGATTTCCTAAAATTACTGTTGTAGGAAGCATAAATACAGATTATTTCTTTTATTTAGATGATTTTCCCGTTCAAGGAAATACTGTTGTTGCAAGCGAAAATGTTGTAATACCAGGAGGAAAAGGCCTTAATCAAGCTATTGCCATCTCAAAATTAAATAAAGAAGTAACATTGATTGGAAAAATTGGAAAAGATCAAGAAGCTTCACAAATATGCCAAGTATTAAGCAATCATAATGTCGACATTCGCAATTTGATATCAAGTAGCAAATATAGAACAGGTAAAGCTATTATTAATATCAATCATAGTGGTGAAAGCACAATTGTCGTTACTAAAGGGGCTAATTTTTCATTGTATGCTAAACATATAAGCGATCATATGCGAGCTTTTGAAAATACAGGTATCTGTCTCATGCAAAGTGAAATACCTATGAGCGCAATATCTGAAGCAGCACGGATAGCAAAACTTTACCGAGCTACTACCATTTTAAAACCGGCTTCTATTTCACATATGAACGATGAAGATTATTCTAACATAGATATATTCATCCCCAATCGCAATGAAGCACTAAAATTGAGCGGTAAAAGTAGCATCGAACAAGCAGCATATTACTTTTTGTCCAAGGGCCCTAAAACAATTATTATCACTCTAGATGCCGATGGTGTGCTCTTGTTAACAAATGATGAATTAACCTATTTTGAAGCACTTAAAACTGATGTAATAGATGAAACTGGGGGATCAGATGCTTTCATTTCAGCATTAAGCGTAAAGTTACTTGATGGTTTTAGCATCCATGAAGCAATAAATGCAGGAATAATTGCGGCTAGCTTTTGCATCTCTCGTTTTGGAGTATCTAACTCTTTAATCGACTATGAAACTTTGGAAAGACGTTTGGTCCACAATAATATGATCAAAAAATAAAAATATGTTAATTATAGTGAAACTAAAAATATTGACGAAATATGTAAATTTTAAAGTAAAGCATAGTCATCTGTAAAAGAAGGGGGCTAATCCCCACCCTTCTTTTTTTGTGTTCAATCTTTAATTATTCATGATACAGAACCTCAATGTTTATATAATTTTGAAGAGTCGCAACATACAAGATATTTTATTAAAGAAAATAAAAATTATAAATATCATTGTTTAAAGACATGCTATAATTTAAAAGTTATGAAGGGAGATAATATGGCTAATAAGAATAAAAACGCATGTATTGAGGTCAATAATAAGACCTATGAAAGAATACCTATCAAGACACATGTCGTGACTTTAGAAGATAATATCATTGATGTAGTCAATAAATATACTAAAGATCATTTAAAGGACGGTGACATTGTCTTCATCTCAGAAAAGTGTGTTGCCTGCACTCAAAATAGAGCTATTCCCTTAAAAGATATCCATCCTAGCAGATTGGCTACCTTCTTATCGAAATTTGTTACCAAGACGCCTCATGGCATAGGTCTAGGCATGCCAGAGACTATGCATTATGCAATTAAGGAATGTGGAACTATTAGAATACTATTTGCAGCCTTTATTGCCGCTATAGGAAAATTATTTCATCAAAAGGGTTGGTTTTATATCATCACTGGTAAAAAAGCAGCATCTATCGATGGACCAACACCTAATACACTTCCCCCATATAATGAATATGTAGTATTAGGACCGGAAAATCCTGACGAAGTAGCTGAAAAGATAGCTAAAACCATCAACCATCCTGTCTGTATCGTCGACATTAATGACTTAGGCGGCAATATCCTCGGTGCCTATCCCAAAGACTTAGACTTAGATTTAATCTGTCAGATACTGAAAGATAATCCTTTAGGTCAAGACCATGAACAGACACCTATCGGTATAATTAGAGCGAGGTAAATATGCATAAAATCGGATTTGACAATGAAAAATACATTCAATTACAATCAGAAAAAATAATCAAACGTATTTCGAAATTCAATAAGCTATACTTGGAGTTTGGCGGCAAGCTCTTTGATGACTTTCATGCCTCACGTGTAATTCCTGGCTTTGAACCAGACAGTAAGATAAAGATGTTACTGCATATGAAAGACAAGGTAGAGATGATGCTAGTAATCAATGCTGAACATATTCAAAAGAATAAAGTTCGTGGCGATTTGGGAATCACCTACATCCAAGACCTCTTTCGTCTCATTGATGCCTTTACCGAAGTGGGATTATATGTCGGCAGTGTCATCATCACTCACTACAATAAGCAACAAGAAGCGCAAAAATTAAAACGCAAATTAGAAAGAGCCAATATCAAAGTGGCCTATCATTATGCCATCCCTAACTATCCTAGCGATGTCGACTTAATCTTATCCAAAGATGGTTTTGGCAAAAACGACTACATAGAGACGACACGTGAACTAGTTGTCGTTACAGCTCCAGGGCCAGGAAGCGGTAAGATGGCTACTTGTCTATCGCAGATGTATCATGATAATCTTCATAATATCAAGGCCGGCTATGCTAAATATGAAACCTTCCCAGTATGGAACTTATCATTAAATCATCCTATCAACCTAGCTTATGAAGCGGCTACTATCGACTTAGATGATGTCAATATGATTGATCCCTTCCATTTAGAAAATTATGGTGTAGTAGCTACTAATTACAATCGTGATGTCGAGGTATTCCCTGTTTTGAATGATTTATTAAATCGCATCTTAGGAAAACAAATATATAAGTCACCTACCGACATGGGCGTCAATATGATAGGCCAATGTATAACTGATGATAAGGTTTGCCAAGAAGCTTCTAAACAAGAAATTATTCGTCGTTACTACGATACTTTGGTGTCTGTTCGTAAAGAAGATACAGGTGAAGAATCTTTAAATAAGATAGAGACCATCATGCTTAAAGCTGGAGTCGACAGATACTATCGTAAGGTAGCTATCAGAGCTAACGAAGTAGCTGAAAAGACTAAGGAACCAGCTGTAGCTATCGAATTACCTAATGGTAAGATAATCACTGGTAAGACTTCTAAATTGATGGGTGCATCTTCCGCCGGCATATTAAATTCCTTAAAGGAAATAGCTGGTATAGATGATGTCAAACTCTTATCAAGAGAAATTCTTGAACCCATACAAGAATTAAAGACCATTCATTTAAAAGGTCATAATCCTCGCCTACATACCGATGAGACCCTCATAGCTCTAGCTATTGAATCCAAGTCCTCAGAATTATGTAAAAAAGCCATGGATGCCCTTGCCAAACTCAAAGGTTCAGAAGTTCATTCAACTGTTATCTTATCAGCTGTCGACTTAGGAACCTTTAGAAAATTAGGCATGAATGTCACACAAGAACCAATATATCAATATAAAAAACTATTCCATAAAAAGTAATTAAAAAGCTGGATGAGCATATTGCTTAACCAGCTTACTTTTATGATGGTTATCACTTTTCGTATCTATCTTTTTTACATATGCCCTTAAATGGACAGTTATCGCAATGGGGATTTTTAGCTGTGCACATATAACGGCCAAAGAAGATTAATTGATGGTGTAATTTATTCCAATACTCCTTTTTAATCTTGCGACAAAGCTTTTTTTCAACGGTTAAAACATCATCTTCATACTTGGCAAGACCTAATCTTTTAGCGACTCTAGAGACATGGGTGTCAACAGCTAAAGCTGGCACATCATAGGCTACTGATAATACTACATTTGCCGTCTTTCTGCCCACACCACTTAGCTTCATCAATTCTTCACGCTTATTTGGGACAATGCCACCATAATTAATCAAGAGGCTTTGTGATAAAGCGATAATATTTTTAGCTTTGTTATGATATAGGCCAATAGAGTGAATAATATTTTCGACATCTTCGATATCTGCCATAGCTAGGGCTTTGGCATCAGGATATTTCTTAAATAAATTAGGCGTTACCTCATTGACGCGTCTATCTGTCGTTTGGGCACTCAAACTAACAGCCACTATTAATTCAAAAGGGTTATTAAAAACTAGTTCACAATGAGCATTAGGATAGAGTTCATTTAATGTTTCAATAATCTTTTCAACTTTTGGATTCATTTTTATTCTTTAATATCTTTTCAATATAGCTCATATTTAATTTGCGATAGGCATCGGCACTACGCAAGGCTTCTAAGATATCTTCCTTAGAATAATCAGCGATAAAATCAGACAGTTTAGCTAATTCCATCGGACTTAATGGACGAGTAAAACTATCTTCAAAGGCTTGAAAGATATCGTGGCTGATATCTTCATTATGCTCATCTACTAGTTCAAAGATGTGATGGATGTCATATTGTACGCCCGTCTCTGTCACATATATTTCCAAAAGACCCCTAGTTACTAAAAGTTGAACTATCTCATCTACCCTATCCTTATCAAGTGATAATTTAGCTCCTAAAATCTCATAATTAATCGTTAGGTCTTGTTCATTTAAAAAATCAATGAGTAGACATAAAAGTAATTCTTCACTACTTAAAGATAAGTTTTGAGCATTATCCAGTAACCAATTTCGACGATTAAAATAAGGTTTTAAATATAAATCGCTCATATATCTAATTCCTTAATGATCTTTGCGGTAAAAGAAGCACTATTTTTAGAAGCTGCCACTAAGAAGATATCAAAATCAACTTCATTTCCTTCTTTGATGGTAATATCAGAAATAGAACGGAAAATTAAAAAAGGAAGTTTAAAATAGGTAGCTGTCTTAGCGATACTAGCGGCTTCCATCTCAACACATAAAGCCTCAGGGAATTCTTTTAATATCTTTTCTACTTGGTCGTCCTTACATACAAAGGCATCCCCACTGACCATGGGTCCATAGTGACAATTTAAGTCTGTCTTGATTTCTTTAACTTTAGCTAGTAGGGCTTTATCACAGTGGTAACAAGTTACATCTTGTTCAAAGCCCTTTGGCCAACCAGGAACTTCGACATCATGAAAAGCTATATCACTTCCTATTACGACGTCCCCTATCGCAATATTATCCTTTAAAGCTCCAGCACTACCAATATTGATGATTAGACTAAGGTCATAAAGATAATAGAGTCTAGTCACCGTGATGGCTGCTTCTACCTTGCCCACACCACTTTTAGCGAGTACTACCTCTTTATTTTTAATCTTGCCAAGATATAAACCATTATCATCAAGATGACAATCTGTCATTAAATCTTTAAAGGCATTTACTTCTTCATCCATAGCCGCAATTATCGCAATCATCTCTTTACCCCCATCACTAATACTTTTTCATCTTCAATAAAATCTTCAACAATTTCTACTTCGAATCCTGCTGCTAACATTTTTTCCTTAACCAATTTTATGTCAAAGACATTTTGGACATGATGTTCTTGCACAATGCCTTCATCCATATAAAAGATAAAACGTTCTTGTAGTTGTTTTTGATATGTATCAGCTAAGATAGCCCATTGATAATTGGTATCTAAGACTTGACCCTCTTCTATATATTCATCCTTAAATTCTTCAAGTCGCATCATGCTGTGCATATCAAAAAGAAAGGTTCCACCACTATTTAAATGCTCATAGACATTTTTAAACATTGGCAGTAATTCATCTTCATTTAAATAATTGATACTATCACAGATACAAAGGATGATATCAAAGCTTCTATCAAGCTTAAAATCTATCATATTTAAGATTAGATATTCGCCATCAAAGTTTCGTTTAGAAGCTTTTTTCATCGCTTCAGATATATCGCTAGCTACGACATTATAACCTTCATTTTTTAATATCTTAGCCATGACAGCTGAACCTGAAGCTAATTCCAAAACATCCTTGCCTTTTAATTGATGAATATATTCTAGCCAATATTTTAAACTCCCCTCATCTTGTAATAAGGCATCATAATACTTAGCTAAGACTTCATAATTATCTACATCTTTAAAGTGCCAAGATCCTTCCATAGTCCCTCCAAATCATAAAACTCTCGCCTTCCATCATAGAAGATATGTACGACGACATCATTCAAGTCGACAACTAGCCAACCTGATTCTTTAGCATTATCGACACTGATGATATCTTGATTAAACTTATGAGCCACTTCTACACAGACATCAGCTAAAGAATTGGCATTTCTTTCATTCAAAGCTGAAACTAACATCATATAGTCAAACAGAGGACTATGTCCTCTAAAATCAATAGTAACGATATCTTGCCCTAATTTGGCATCTAATTTATCATGTAAATCCTTTAAAAATTCATTCATGTCTCTTTATATATCTTTCTACATCTAATTTTAATTCTTTAAAAGCTCTATGGATATCGATAAAGGCTAAATCTAATATACCATCATCAATATTTCTATTAGGCTCTCTTTTATCAGCAATATATAATATCTTCGCCAATAAGCTATTAGATAGCCCATCTGTATGATGATATATAGCATCTAAAATATCGCCATCATAGAGATTTAAATGTTCCCTTAAATAATACTTAGCTACATAACTATGCTTAATAGGATTTGGGGCTTCTAGCTTTGTAGGATCATAATATTTAAGATATTCATCATAAAATCCTTCACGAACCTCTTTTACTATGTCATGAAGTAAACCAGCTAAATAGGCCTTATTTTCATCATAGTGATAAGCCATAGCTAATTTTGAAGCTACATGTGCCACCCCAATAGTATGTTTAAATCTTTTAGCGCTCATCTTTTTACTAGTTAGATATTTCATTAACTCTATATCTTTAATAAGCAAATCATGCCTATAGTACTTATAGATATTATCCATATCTAACTCAAGATGAATAGCTAAATCAATATCGACCTTTTCATTATTTGCTAAGTGCAAATATGGATACTTAGCTATAAAACTATTTAAAGTAGGCAAGAATAAATTATTATCTTCTCGCTTCTTTAAACATATGATGGCATCTCTATTCTTTTGATGAATTTCTTTAATTTTAGAAATTTCCTCATAATTTAAGGGGCTAAAATCACTAAGTATAACTAATTCTTTCATGGCAAAGTAATGATATGTTCTTTACTAGCTTTATAAAAAACGATACTGCGACCGATGATTTGGACGATTTCGCTAGAAGTATTGGCACTTAAATCTATAGCTATTTCACGTACATCTTCATCGCAGGTTTTAAGTATAGATACTTTAACTAATTCTCTAGCTAATAAGGCCTTCTTTAAAGAATCATAAATATTATATGAAAGACCATCCTTACCAATCTGAACGATGGCTTTTTCTTTTGAAGCTAGAGCACGTAAATATCTCTTCTGTTTTCCATTTAACATTAAAATAATCCTTTCCTAATATTTAGTTCAACACTATCTATCATAAGTATATCTATCTGAGCAATATTTCTAAAACTGATAAATCCTAAACCATTAATCGTCAAGTCTTGATGACCATTAATATCATAGCTATGTTTAATAAGCTTATATCCCTTATTAAATAATTCAGGATTTCTAGCAATATAATTATTAGCTCTTTCCTTTTTGACGCGATGAATAGAAATCGATGGATCAAAATAGAAGATTACACTTCCCCTATTCTCTATCTGAATATCTAGTTGCATAATACCTTCAATAAAGAATGATTGATCCTCATAAACTTGATATATTAAAGGTTTCATCGTCCTAGATGGAATAAGACTATTGATATCTTCTTTTTTAAGATGCATCAATATGCTTCCATCATCGACAAGACCTGGCGTATCAATAAAAGTATAATTTTCATATTTAAAGCTATTAAAGTCTAAAGTGGTGCCAGGATAATTAGAAGTAGTCAATAATTTATCATTTAATAACTTATTTAATATCGTACTTTTACCAGCGTTAGCTAAACCGGCACAGATAAATTTTTTAGTATCGATAAGTTTTAAATCTTCAAAAAAGAGCTCATTGAAGTGTTTATCCTTCATATAAGTGAGAATGACAGAATAAATCTTATTATCACAAGCAATATCTTGTAAGATTTCATTACAATAATTCTCTAATTTAGAGAAATTAATATTGTCTGGCAATAAATCTATCTTATTGATGATGACTATCATTGGATAATCTTTAAGACTATGAAATATCTTACGATTGACATGTGAATCTAAATGTAAGATGTCGATGATAAAGATGATTCCTATGTCTTTATATGTCCTAATCTCATCTATCACCTTTTGAGGCTCAATGGCATCCTTCATATCGATGATTAAATCACCATAGTGAGTAAGACGAAAACAGCGCATGCAATAAGACTGGTCCATTCTTTTGACATAGCCTGGCGCTTTTTTATCTTTATCTTGTAGCACAGCTCCGCAACCTTTACACTTTTTTACCATTTATAATGCCTCATAATAATTCTTTCTAATTTACGATTTATCTTGGTAGAGAAAGAATCCTTTTCTACTAATGGCTTAGAATAATAAACCCTCAGGCCAGCTAGCCTAGCACCGATGACATCAGTCAATACTTGATCGCCAACGCACAGAACATTTTCTTTTCCTATATGATAATCCTTTAAAAGCTTTAAATAAGTAAAAGGTAGAGGCTTTAAAGAAAAATAGCGATAGTCTAAACCTAGCGACTTGGCAAAAGTTTCGACCCTCTCTTTTTTATTATTAGAGACTAAAACGACAGTAAAACCTTCTTTCTTTAAGAAGTCTATATAAGTGATACAGTCGCTACTGGCCACCTTTTCATAATAGGGAGCTAGAGTATTATCGATATCCATAAAGATATGGGTAATCTTTAAAGATCTTAGCTCATCTAAATTTAAACTGTCATACGAATCAATAATTTTGTCTGGTTTTAATAGATTTGTCATAATTTTCAAAATAATGTCGTCTGTTTATTACCATCTTCTTCAATAGAGAAATCCCGAGGGAAATCTACTATCTCTACTTCTTTGATATCTTCATTATTACTATTTAAGATAAAGAATTCATTTTGAAGTTTTAAAGGCGCAGAGAAAGTGGCATCGCAATCCATAAATGGAATATCCTTAACAGCTAATATCTTTAATTCGCCATCATATACTTTAATATTGTCGTAAGCATTAATAATAGCTACACTATGGGCATATTGAGGATTGGTCTTTGTTTGTTTATATAGACGATTCCCCTTTGTGCGTCTTTTAGTATAAGCCAATTCAGAGATATGTATACGTTTAAAATTACCCCTTTGGCTTGTCAGCATTATAGCATCACTTGCCTCATTTATGGTAGTAGCGTCAATTAGCTCATCATCATCTTTGAGGTCTATGCCCCAAACACCTTGTGCTTTTATGGCTAGAGGTGCTATCTCTTCTTGCTTATAGTAGTTATAATAACCATTCTTGCTGACAAGTAAGATGTTATCGCCATGATATGCGACAAATGCCTTTCTCACTTCATCGTCTTTTCTTAGTTTATGAGCTTGCATGACCTTGCTGAATCTTGTCACATTCCATAGTGGCAACAAGGTCTTTTTTATCATGCCCTTAGCTGTAACAGTAAAGATATAAGCATAAGAATCAAAGTTTTTAACCACTAGTGCACTGACTATCTTTTCTTCATCATCACTCTTGATGTAATGAGAGAGGTGATGACCTAATTCCTTCCACTTACTCTCTTCTAATTTATAGATAGGAAGATAGGCATAATTACCCTTAGATGTAATAAGCAATAAAGTATCTAAGGTATTACAACCTCTGATTCCCAATAACTTATCATGTTCCTTAAAATAAGGTAAAGTTCCTTCGTTAGATTGATATACTCTACTAGAATAACGTTTGATATAACCATCTCTAGATACCGAGATATAGACTTGTTCACTCGTCACCATCGACATCTTATCAATGACAATATCAGTAACTTTATCTTCTATCAGAGTCTTTCTATCTCTTCCATATTTTGCACTAACATCTTTCAATTCATCGACGATATGGCGATTTAATAAATCATTAGAACTGATGATGGCTTCTAATTGGGAAATCTCATCGATCAGGATGGCATATTCTTCTTTAAGTGTCTTGATATCGGTATTAGATAGACGATATAGACGCATCATCACGATGGCTTCAGCTTGTTCATCAGAGAATAAGAAGGCATCTTTTAATCTATTCTTCGCATCACTTTTATCTGAAGAAGCTCTTATTATTTCAATTACTTCGTCAAGTATAGATATCGCTTTAATTAAGCCATCTAAGATATGAATGCGAGCCTTCTTCTTATCTCTTAAATATCTAGAAGCATTTAAGACAACCTCACGACGATGATTGATAAAGGCATCTATAGCTGTCGTTAAGGTCATTAAGACTGGCGCATGATTGACAATAGCTATCATATTGTAGTTGTAGTTGATTTGTAAATCGGTATTCTTATATAGATAATTTAAGACTAGGCTTGCATCGATATCCTTCTTGACATCGATGACTATCTTTAAACCATCTCTGCCAGACTCATCACGCACATCGACAATGCCATCAATCTGTTTATCTAAGCGAATATCATCAATCTTCTTAACTAAATTCTTCTTGATGACTTCATATGGTATCTCAGTTACTACTATCTGATTGACGGTCTTAGTATTGATAATCTCACATTTAGATTTAACAATTACTTTACCCTTACCAGTCGAAAATACTTCTTTAATACTATCAATACCTTGAACTATGCCACCAGTAGGAAAGTCTGGACCCTTTACAAATACCATCAAATCATCAACGCTACAATCAGGATGAAAGATGCGATATATTGTCGCTTCGATGACTTCTTTTAGATTGTGAGGAGCAATATTAGTAGCATAACCTGAAGCTATACCGGTTGCACCATTGACTAATAATAGTGGAAATTTAGCCGGTAAGACAGTTGGTTCTAACTCACTATCATCGTAGTTATTAGTCATGATGACTGTTTCTTTATCAATATCTTCTAATAATAAAGAAGCATAAGGAGAAAGACGTGCTTCCGTATAACGCATAGCAGCTGCTGGGTCATCATCAATACCACCATTATTACCATTCATATCAATTAAAGGAAGATTCATCTTCCAATCTTGAGACATTCTAACCATGGCATCATAGACCGATGTATCACCATGAGGATGATAGGTACCAATGACGATACCAACAGTCTTAGCACTTTTTCGATGGGGCTTATCATAAGTATTACCAGCCTCATTCATCGCATATAATATTCTTCTTTGAACTGGTTTTAAACCATCTCTGGCATCAGGCAAAGCTCTCTCTTGAATAATATATTTTGAATAACGACCAAAGCGATCAGACATTATCTCATCTAGACTCCAAGTAATATTTGTATTTTTCTTATTATTATTCATGGCTTTCTACCTTAAAATCTTCTTCTAATGTAAAGTCAATATTGTCTTCTATCCACTTTCTTCTGAGGTCTGCCTTATTACCCATCAAGATGGAAATCTTCCTTTCACATAAGGCAGCATCATCGATAGAGACTTGAATGAGTGTACGCTTTTCAGGGTCCATAGTCGTATCCCATAATTGGTCAGCATTCATCTCACCTAGACCCTTATATCTTTGAATTTCAATCTTTCCCCACTTGTCACGACAAGATTGTAATTCTTTTTCACTATGACAATATTTAAATTCCTTGCCCTTGCTCGCTCTATAAAGTGGCGGCATAGCAATATAGACATGACCTTTCTCAATTAATTCACGCATAAAGCGGTAAAAGAAGGTCAGTAACAATACTTGAATATGGGCACCATCGGTATCAGCATCGGTCATGATGATGACTTTATCATAATGGATGTCATCAACATCAAAATCAGCTCCAACACCAGCTCCTAAGGCATGAACGATAGTATTTAATTCTTCATTTTTTTCTATTTCATTTAATGAAGCCTTCTCAGTATTCAAAACCTTGCCTCGAAGAGGAAGAATGGCTTGAAATTTAGAATCTCTACCCTTTTTAGCACTACCGCCAGCTGAATCACCTTCGACTAGAAATAATTCTAACTTGCGATAATCTTTACTTTGGGCATTAGCCAGTTTGCCACTTAAAATCTTTTCGGCCTTATTAGAAGATTTCTTACCCTTACGAGCTTCTTCTTTAGCCTTTCTAGCTGCTTCTCTAGCTTGTGACGCCCTTTGCATCTTCTTGATGAGCATAGCTGCCGTCTCACTATTTTCTTTTAAGAAATACATGAGATGTTCAGAAACTATTGTCTCAACTGCATTTTTAGCAGCAGGTGTTCCTAGTTTTGATTTGACCTGTCCTTCAAATTGTAAGAGATGTTCAGGAATAGAAATAGAAATGATAGAAGTTAAACCTTCACGGATATCACTACCTTCAAAATTCTTATCCTTATCCTTTAATAGATTGACACTCCTGGCATAATCATTGATGGTCTTGGTAAAAGCTGTACGATAGCCTACTTCATGTGTACCACCATCTTTAGTTCTCACTAGATTGACAAAAGAAAACATATTTTCTTGATAGCTATCAGTATATTGAAAAGCTACATCGACATTAATCTCATTGATACTTCCAGAAAAAGTTACAGTCTTATGTAAGACATCTTTATCTTCATGAAGATAGTCCATAAAAGCAGATAAGCCATCATGATACTTAAATAAATTCTCTGTTCCATCGACATCTACTACTTTAATGGCGACATCCTTTAATAAAAAGGCTTGCTCCTGAGCACGCGCCAATACTGTCTGATAAGAAAATTCTGTCGTTTCAAAAATACGAGAATCAGGTTTAAAAGTAACCTTAGAACCGGTTTTATTACTGGTTCCAATCGTTTTAAGAGGAATTTTAACCTTACCGCCATCTTCAAAACGCATCATAAATTTCTTGCCATCCCGGCATACTTCTACTTCTAACCACTCACTTAAAGCATTTACAACTGAAGCACCGACACCATGTAGGCCTCCCGACTTCTTATAACCGGCATTCTCAGAGAATTTTCCTCCTGCATGTAAGACAGTAAAAATAATCTCGAGGGCACTTTTGCCACTGGCATGTTTATCAACTGGCATGCCACGTCCATGGTCTATTACCGTAACTGAGCCATCTCTATTTAAAGTGATGACAATCTCATCACCATAGCCATTTAAAGCTTCATCGATGGAATTATCGACAATTTCCCAGATGAGATGATGTAAACCGCGTGCATCGACAGAACCAATATACATTCCCGGCCTTTTTCTAACTGCTTCAAGGCCCTCAAGTATCTGTATACTATCAGCACTATAAGTATTATTTTTAGCGAATTTATCTTGCATTTTTACCTCATTTCAACCAAGTTATTATAGCATATTTTAACATTTATGCTAAAATTAGTTAGAGGTTTGAATATGGAATTTTTGTTAATTATTTTATGGATAATCATCGGTTATTTAATAGGCTCTATATCGTGGGCTCTAATCATCGGTAAGGTATTCTTCCATAAAGATATTCGTGAATATGGTTCTGGTAACTTAGGCGGCACCAACGCCGGTAGAGTGCTTGGCAAACCTATCGGCTTACTAGTGATCGTCTTAGATGCTCTTAAGGCATTAATCTTAATGATTATCTGTAATTATATCTTCCCACCTGCTATCGCCTATGCAGGACTAGCAGTCAGTGTTGGACATTGTTTCCCTATCTTCGCTCAATTTAAGGGCGGTAAGGGAGTTGCCTGCGCCTTTGGTTATCTATTAGGACTTGGCTTATTTGTAACTGGTGATGTAATATTTATCTTCTTATATCCTCTTCTCATCTTCCTATTTGTCTTAGGCTTGAGCAAGATGGTATCTCTATCATCAATGATAGCTTTGATAAGTGCAACTATCATTGGCTTTATAACCTTTGATGAAATTATATATGCCTATTTAATTTTAATACTCTGTGCCTTAGTCATCTTTAGACATATACCAAATATCATCAGAATTATTAAAGGAAAAGAAAATAAAGTGTCATTTATCAAATAGATGACACTTTTTTTAAACTATTCAGAAGTACGATAATCGATTTTAAATGCTTCTTGAAGAGCGATAGTCTCTTCTTTTTCTTCTTCACTTATATAGCCGACTGTCTCCATTCTCTTTAAGACGTGCCCTTGTCTTTTTAAAGCTAAATCTAAACCCGTCGATAGTTGATAAGCGCTTGGAGCATTAGGAATACCCGCGAGAAGACTGGCTTCAAAAAGAGAAAGCTCGCTAGGCAGCTTATTAAAATAACCCGTCGTCGCATCATAGATGCCAGTATAACCATCACCATAGTAAATAATATTTAAATACATCTCTAAGATTTCGTCTTTAGTATAGTTATTTTCGAAATCATATAAGAGATAATACTCAGCCATCTTATTGGCAATATCTAGATGATAATCATAATAGACATTCTGGGTTAACTGTTGAGTAATGGTCGAGCCACCTTCTTGTATCGACATCGTCAAAATATTTTTAATAAAAGCACGAGATAGAGCGATAAAATCTATACCATAACGATCATAGAAGCGATGGTCTTCAGTTGCAATAGTCGCTTCAATCAAATAGTCAGAGATATCTTCAAAATAGGTATAATTGTCTATATATTCGATGAGTGTATCTCTGACATCAACTACAGCTAATTTACTAGTAGCATCTTTATATGATACATAACCCATGCCAAAAAGAACAGCCACTAAAAAGAAAGATAAGAGCGTTATAGTGATAAATATTCGTTTTAATATCTTCATAAAAAGAAAAAAACATTAGATAAACCTAATGTTTTATTGGCCCATAGATTTCATAATGGAACGAATTTGAGCTTCAGAAGGTTTACGACCCATTTGCATAAACATTGCACGAACCATTTTTTCTGTAATAGGCGGATTTTCCTTAATCTGTTTCTCAAAGTAATGCTTAGTAGCGAAGAAACTGATTATTGCGCCGATGACGCCTCCACCTAATAAATACAAGATTGATGTCCAAACATCCATAATTTTTACACCTCTTTCAAATATAATAACTAAATAAATAGTTTTTGTAAATAAAGACCTGATGGGGGTTAAAATTTCCTGGACCTCCCAGGTGGTTCATCTATACATACCTTTAGGATTCCTGCTCATGGCAGGCTTTCGACACCAGCATGTAACGCGAATGAGAACCGTAAATAATATGTAGGAATTTTAATGAAACCATCAGGCACCTTGATTATAATATATTAAATATTAAATAAATAGTCTTGACATTATAAGAATCTTTATTTTGCGAAAGGTTGCATAATTTCGCGATAAATATTCTCTAATTCTTGAATCGATTCTTCGCTAGGATTACCCTCTTGCCAAGAATTTACAACTGAGATATGCCCACTTTGAGGAACTCCGTTGATGATACTGAAGACATGTGGCGTATAGATAGTCTTGTCACCAGATTCATTAGTTCTAAGGATATCGTTTAAACTTTCAACCACATTATCATAAGTAGCATCTCTTAAAGGATATTGTTCACTTGTACAATTTAAATAGTAGACAGTGACATCTAATTCTTGAGCTACCTCATTGATATATCTAGCGACTTCTTGGCAAACGTGGCAACCAGTATACCCCATAAAGACAATAGCAGATCCACCTTCGTCGATAACCTTTATTAATTCATCAGGAGTGATACCGACAAAGTTATGGCCAGTTGAACTGACACCATTATAACCACTCATATCTACGGCATAACCTTCGATATCGACATAATTCAATTCTTGATTTTGATTGCCGCAGCCAAATAAGCCAAGCAATAATACTAAAACTAAAAATAATTTTTTCATTTTATAGCCTCCACTTTTAGTAAGTCAAAATTATCTTCCGTAGCTTTCCTCGATGCCAAGCCATCATTCAAGACTGTCGCAATAGCAGCCGCATTGGCATATTTAAAGGCCTCTAATGAATTAGCTCCCTTTTGAATGGCATATAGATAACCAGCTACCATACTATCCGACATTCCGGTAGTATTGACTGATTCACTCTCGGAATGCAAACATCTAAAGAAACCTTCGTCACATCTGAATAAAGAGCCTCGGTCAACAATAGGCATAATAACATTTTTTGCACCATTTTCATAGATTTTTTCTACAGCTCTCATAGAATCTTCTTCCTCAGTCAATCTTTTAGCCTCTTCTTCATTAATACGTAAAAGATATGGGCTAGCATCTAGGCATGATCTTATGAAATTGATATCTGTATCCAAGACAATCTTTACTTCATTATGTTTAAGCTCATGAATCAAATCTATCATTGGTGCAGCAATTTCCTGTTGGACATTGCCACTCAAGACAAAGATATCGCCAGGATAAATACGATATAGGCGCTTTTTAAAACGATCAAATTCTTCACCACTAATATGTGGTCCCTTAGCATTGATATCGATAGATTCACCAGCGAAAATCTTTAAATTAATGCGTGTATTATCTTTAATACTGGTAAATAAAGGCTCGATATAGCTATATTTCTTAATAAAAGACAAATAGTAATCCTTAGTAAAACCACCTAAAAAACCTAGGGCGACATTAGGTATCATCAAATTGTTTAATACGATTGAAACATTAACTCCTTTGCCTCCGGCATCAAAATCTTCCTTGACAGCCCTATTGATGACACTACCCTGAATATGGGAATCAAAAGTCAAATAATAATCCAAAGAAGGATTAACCGTACATGTGTATATCATAAATACATTTTATACTATTTAGATTTTTAATAAAAGTTTTTTGTATGATGGTATAATCATATTTATGGATAACTTAAGTCTACTTTTATTCGCAAATAAAGAACTATTAAATATCATCATATACTCTTTACTAATCATCATAATTTTATATTTTTCCTTAAGAAAGATAGTTAAAAAACATCTCTTCATTATCATATTAACTGTCGTCTATGGCTTTTTGACCTTTTATAATCTAGGTTCTATGCAAGGAGCTAGTAGCTTCTATGAAGTAACAAAGCCTAATTCGACTGTGATATTAGAAATAGATGATGAAGAGAATTATTTTGATAAGATATATGCAACTTCTTTAGAAGGCATATCTAATGGCAATAATCGCTATCAGATATACTTTCATGACATCGTCATCGAAGGAAGTAATAATCTAGAAGATTTTGACTATATCACTACTCTTAGTGATGAAGAATTCGGCAAGTGGTCAGTCTATGAATGTCCGATGAGTTATTCCTATAAATACATAAGACTAAGCTTCCCTAGCATTAATTCTGTCATCAATGAGATAGGTTTTTATGATTCCATCAATCAAGAGTTTAAAGACTTAAAGGTCATCCAAGCTGATGATACTACTTATGATCCCAACAACCTAATCGATGAACAAGATGCCTTAGTGGCTGATTTTGACTATCAAAATGAAACCTACTTCGATGAGATTTATCATGTGCGAAACGCCTATGAAATAGCTAATGATTTACCACTCTATACAGCTGTTCATCCGCTTTTAGGAACTAGATTTATCGCCTTGGGCATTGAGTTATTTGGCATGAATCCTTTTGGCTATCGTTGCTTTGGTGCCTTGGTGTCGACACTACTAGTCCCTCTACTATATATTTTGACCTATAATCTTTTCCATAAAATTAGATGGGCAAATATCGCTGCCTTCTTATTCTGTCTTGACTTCATGCACTATACGACCGGTCGCATCGCAACTCTAGAACCATTTTCTCTTCTATGGATAATACTGATGTATATATTCATGGTCAAGTTTATGAATATCAACTATCTAAAGAATCTTAAAAAAGCTATTTTTTATCTATTTTTGTCAGGTCTTACGATGGCCTTTGCCTGGGCTACTAAATGGACAGGCATCTATGCTTCAATTGGTCTAGCCATCATCTTCTTCTATCAACTATATGTCGTCTTAAGAAATACAAAAGATAAATATAAGATTAAAAAGACCATTATTATCTTATTATCCTGTATCATCTTCTTTGTCATAGTTCCTGCCATCGTATACTTTTTAGCTTTCCAAGGTATCTATATTTATGACAATTTACCAACCAATATCATGGAAGCCATAAGACAATTATTCGATTATACCGAATATATGTTCACTTATCACAGTGGCTTAGAGAGTACTCATCCATATTCATCTAAGTGGTATATGTGGCTATTTGATATCCGCCCTATTTGGTATTATGTAAATAATTTAGGCGAAAATATTCAAACGATATCTTGTTTCAACAACCCTATCATATCTATCATTGGTTTTTTGACCATGCTATATACGATATATAAAGGATTTAAAAATAAGGATAAGGTAGCTATCATCATCAGTATGGGATATCTTTCATCCTTAATTCCATGGGTATTTATAAGCCGTACAACTTTTGCATATCATTACTATCCATGTATACCTTTCTTGATTTTAGGTATCATCTATTTCTTTGCAAACCATAAAAAAGAAAAGCTTCTTAAAGCTTTCCTTATTGTCGCAACACTTATCTTTGTAATTTATTTACCAGTTATCAGTGGATTTATGACTTATGACTTTTTCGTCTCATATATCTTGAGAATACTGCCTTCTTGGTACTTTGGTTAAAATTTAGCTTCATCTATAATTCTAAGAGCTAACTTTTTAGTCATCTCATCTATATCATTTAAAGGATTATATTCAACCAAATCAAAAGAGACAAACTTTTGACGATTATTAATAATCTCCGCTAATAAGCCTTCATAGATAGACATCGATGCACCATTTTCAACGGCAGTCGATACTCCAGGAGCAATCTTAGGATCAAGAAAGTCGAGGTCATAACTCAAATGAATTCCATCAGTTCCATTTAAAGCTATGCTCAAAGCCTCAGTAAAGACTTCTTTTATTCCTCTTTCATTAACTTCATCAATTAAAAATACTTTAGCCTTAGTCTTGTCAAGATTGATATATTCGCCATCATCAATGCTATGAGCTCCAATGATAACAGTATTTTGTGGCTTGATAAAATCACCTTGATGGAAGTCAAAAAGATCGTTATCACCATATCCATTGATACATGCACATGGTAGACCGTGAAGATTACCAGAAGTAGTTGAAGCCATTGTATGATAATCCGTGTGAGCATCTATCCAGATTAGACCAATGTTGCCATTACGATTGACACTAGACAGTCCACTAGATATAGCTAAGCTATGGTCACCGCCAATCAGACTTACAAAATCATCTTTTTGAAAGCCGTTCATATATTTATAGATATCTTGAAGATATTGATGTAATTGTTTAAAATTCTTTTTTAAATCTTGAGGATCTAAACTCTTCTTAACTGTTGGCATATCGAAGTATTTGATATTGACATCCCTATCTTTAAATAAAGCTCTAGGGCCAAGTGCAGCGCCATCGATATGAACACCTAAGTCTGAGCAAGCTCCGACATAATACTTGTTCATCTAATCACCTTAATAAATATTATGCCATCTTTAGTTTTTTTTCAATATTGATGAAAATACTCTATAATATAAGTTATGAAAAAATTAAGTGAATTATTTAAGGATTACCCTTTGGATTTTGATTTAGAAATCAAAGGTATTAAAACATCTTCAAAAGAAGTAGAAGAAGGAGATCTCTTCCTTTGCATAAAGGGACTTAATGTAGATAGACATGATTATATTGATGATGCTATTAAGCGTGGTGCTAAAGCTTTAGTGGTATCAAAAGATGTCAATGTAGATATCCCCTATATTAAAGTAGATGATACAAATGCCATAGTCGATGAATTATATCGTCGTTTTTATGATAATCCTCAAGATGAATTAAAGATTATCGGCATTACCGGAACTGATGGCAAAACATCTTCGGCAACTATCATTCAAACACTAATCGGTGCTGATATCTGTGGCTATATTGGAACTAATGGCTATTCTTGTGCTAAATTTAGAAAAGATACTAATAATACGACACCTGATAAGGATAAATTATATGGCTATTTTAGGGAATTTGTCGATGCTGGCTGCAAATATGTAGTGATGGAAGCATCTTCTGAAGCTTTTTTCTATCATCGCCTTGACAATATCACCTTTGAAATTGGCGCTATTAGTAATATCACTTCTGAACATCTAAATACCCACAAGACATTAGATAATTATATTGACTGCAAAAAGGAATTATTTAGAAAGATAAAAGATGGCGGCTATTCTATCTTGAATAAGGATGATAAACACTTTGTAGACTTATTAGATGTCGCTAAAAAACCTTTGACTTATGGTCGCACAAAAGATAATGATTTATATATTAAAGAAGAAAAATTCTATCCCAACAAGACATTATTAAATCTGATCTATAAAGGTAAAGAATATGAAATAGAATCACCACTACTCGGTGCCTTTAACAGCGAAAACTTAGCACTAGCCATACTGACTTCACTTGCTCTAGGATTTAAGATTTCAGATATTATTAAGAAGATTTCTAATATCAATATCTCTGGTCGCATGGATATCGTCGATGAAGGACAAGATTTCTATTGCCTTGTCGACTATGCTCATACACCAAATGGCATTAGTAAACTTTTAGAATTCACTAAGTCGTTAGAAGTTAAGCGTAGCATTGTCGTCATTGGTCAAGCTGGTGAAAGAGATCCTTATAAGCGCAAAGATGTCGGCCGCATCGTAGCTGATTATGCCGATTTAGCTATCTTTACTTACGAAGATCCACGAAATGAAGATCTCGATAATATCTTTAAGATGATGACCGAAGATATTTTAGATAAAGACAATTATATCATCATTAAAGATAGGCATGAAGCTATTGAATATGCCATCAATCAGGCTAATAGAGATGATATGGTCATGATACTTGGCAAAGGCAATGAAACTTATCAAAAGATAGGAAATGAAAAAATTTATTTTAACGATATCGAAGAAGCCAAAAAGGCTATTAAAAAAAGATTAAACAGATGAAATAGGGCGAATACTTCTTAAACTCAAAAGTATTCGCCCTATTTTTAACGCTCATGAATATCGGTGACGTTATAACCTTTTTCTTCTAGATATTCTTTTGCCATATTATTATTTGGACCAGTAGCGATGACAACTACTTCTATTCCTCTAACTGTATTATAGACAGCTAAATTATTTATATTAATCTTTAAATCTTCAAAACATGCAGCGATATCTTTTAATATGCCAGGATGGTCTTCAGGTACATTGATGACATATCTAGTTCCCACAAGATTATAGCCTAATAAATCAATAAAGGCTTTAAAGATATCATTATGTGTAATAATACCTACTACTTTATTATTTTCTACTACTGGTAGACAACTAATGTCATATAGGCGCATCTTGCTGGCAGCCTCTTCTAGTAAGGCATCAGGATTAATAGTTTTGACATCCTTTTCCATAATTTCATCAACACTTGTCTTACTCAAGAGATAATTTAATTCATAAATAGAAAGCGAAGTAGCCTTGCTAGGAGTCTTGTCTGAAATCATACCAGCTGTTATTAGACCTAGCAGATTATAATCGCTATCGACAACTGGCAAACGATGAAAGCTATTGACCGACATTATTTCTAAGGCTTTAGATATTGTCGTCTTAGGGCTTATACAATAAGGATTTCTTGTCATTTGATCTTTTACATACATACTTTATCCTCCTAAATATGCTTTCTTAATATCTTCAGAATTTAGTAATTCTTTACCACTACCACTAGTAACAATCTTGCCATTTTCTAAGGCATAGGCATGGTCAGAAATAGATAATGCCATTTTCGCATTCTGTTCCACTAACAAGACAGTAACACCTTCTTTATTGTTGATATCTAAAATGATATTGAATATCTCTTTGACTAAAAGCGGTGATAGTCCCATACTTGGTTCATCTAATAGT
>CASEQH010000063.1 GCA_949290085.1 uncultured Bacillota bacterium
AGCTCATTAGAAAGAGAAGTACTAACCGATACTATTGTCACTAATGAAGGCTGTACTGTTTTAAAGACAAGTGAAAATAGCGATTATATCCGCTTGTGCAGTGATGGCAATATGGTATTCTCTAATAGCGAGACTCGTGAAACATATAAATTCACTAGCGAAGATTATACATCTCTATATGAGGAGCTAGACAAAAATATCAATTCATATGATGAGTTGATCACTTCGCTAGTTAGTGAATAATTAAGAAAATAGGCGAATCACTTTTGATTCGCCTATGTTTTTTGTGTTTTAGTTTCTTTCTTCGATTTGTTTTATCATATCTACTCTTCTTTGATGTCTTCCACCTTCAAAGCTAGTATTTAGCCATTCATCTACTATCATCTTTGCCATTTCTGCTCCAATGACTCTAGCGCCAAAAGCTAAGATATTTGCATCATTATGCATTCTAGACATCTTGGCTGAATATGGTTCTGAGCAGACACAACATCTAATTCCTTTGACTTTGTTGCAAGAAAGAGAAATGCCAATACCTGTTCCACAGATGGCGATACCGTAGTCAACTTCACCATTTTTAACAGCATTAGCTAAAGTTTCTCCAGCGATAGGGTAGTCATAAGATTCATGACTATCTGTTCCATAATTTACCATTTCATATCCCTTATCTTCTAAGTAAGATATGAGGGTATTTTTTAATTCAACGCCTGTATGGTCGTTTGCAATTCCAATTTTCATCTATACATCCTCGCTCTTAATAATCATATCATGATTTGAAAGTGTGTTATAATACATTTTGTAATTATATGGCATTTAATTTAACGACAGAAAAATTTGAGGGTCCTCTTGATTTGATGCTCCATCTCATCAGGGAACAAAAGTTAGATATCTTCGATTTGGATATGGAAGCATTGACAGACCAATATTTAGCTTATCTAAACAAGATGGAAGAACTACATTTAGAAATAGAGAGCGAGTATCTTTTAGAACTGGCTATTTTAATCGAATATAAAAGTAAAAAACTTTTGCCTAAGGATGAGAAGGACGAAGGCTTACAAGTAGAAGACCCTAAGGAATTATTGGTACAAAGACTATTAGAATATCAAAAGTATAAAGAAGCATCTTATAAATTGAATGACAATTATATCTCTAGACAAGAGATATTCTCCAAGTCTCCTTCTTATGAAGATTATCTTGAAAAGGATAGTGATGAAAATAAGATAGAAGGTAATCCTAATGACCTTTTTAAGGCTATGAATAGAATGCTTAGGAAGATGCAGCTATCTAAGCCTATAAATACCAGTTTTGCTAATAAAGAGATTTCTATCGATGATAGAATCTTAGAGATAAAGGCTCAGATGGTCGATTTATCAGCGACTTTTAACTTTAATGATTTAGTTACTGATGTGGGTTCCATCAGTGAATACATCATCACTTTTTTAGCGATATTAGATTTGATAAAGGACCATATCCTATTATTTAGTATTGATGATATGGATAATATATATTTAAAAAAGGCAGGTTTTAATTAATATGATGACTATTATTGGTAGAGAGATGAGTAAAAGTGAAAAAGCAAGATGGAGAAATCGCATCAGCAAGGTCAAGAAGGTCATCGGACAAGAAAAAGATTTGCAAGCTATAATTGAGGGACTTTTATATATAGCTGGTGAAGATGGGCTCAAGATTGAACAGATTATGATGGCTATCGATAGTAATCATGATGAAGTATCGAAACTATTAAGAGCGATTAGAGAGAAGTATAGTCAAAAGACTAGCGGTATAGAACTTGTGACTTTTGCTTCAAGATATAAGTTTGTCACGAAAGATTTTATCTATCCTTATGCTGTTAAATTATTAGATACAGCTAAACCGCAAACACTATCTCAAAGCGCCTTAGAGACTTTGGCCATCATTGCTTATAAACAGCCTATCACTAGAGTCGAGATAGAAGAACTCAGGGGTGTCAGCTCAGAAATGATGCTCAGAAAATTATTATCGAGGGGACTAATTAAAGAATCGGGCCGTTCATCTGCACCGGGAAGACCTATATTATATGAAGTGACTGACGAGTTTATGGATTCTTTTAAGCTTGATGATTTAAAAGAACTGCCAGAACTTCCAGAATATGAAAATGAACAAGAAGACCTATTTGATTAGAGAATATAGAAATAGCGATGTCGATGCAGTTATCGCTCTTTTTAAAGATACTGTCTATACGATTAATTCTAAAGATTATTCTTTCAAGCAGATTGAAGCTTGGACTAATATCGATGTGAATAAGTGGGTGGAAACACTAGAGAAGAATTATTCCTTAGTAGCTATTATTGATGAAAATATAGTAGGTTTTGGCGATATTGATGATAATAATCATCTCGACCGTCTATATGTGCATAAAGATTATCTAGGATTAGGCATTGCTACTAGCCTATGTGGCAAGTTAGAGGCAAGAGCTTCTAAAGAAATTAGTACTTTTGCTTCGATTAGTGCTAAAGGCTTCTTTGAAAATAGAGGATATTCGACAATTAAAGCTCAAGAAGTATGTCGTCATGGCATCTATTTGACTAATTATGTAATGCTTAAAAAACTTTAGGATAATTATTCTTACTTGGTAATAATAATGAGGAAAGGAAATTATGCCAGCTAAGAAATTATCCATTGTTATTTTTTTATCCATCCTATTATCTTTTTCTATCGTTGCTGCTATTAAGATATATGCCGACTTACGCCTTGGTTTAACTAGTGTTTATGTGGCGAGTCATAATATTGGCCATCGAAGTGAAATAAGTATTGAAGATGTAAAAGAAATATTGGTGCCTAAAGATTATTTGAGTAAAGATATCTATCTAGAAAAGGATGATATTCTAAACAAGTATGTAAAAGTCAATCATAGTATACCCAAGGGTTCTTTTTTCTATAAATCTTCATTAGAAGCTAGCGATACGATGAATGACTATGCTCATACTGTTTTAGAAAAAGGTCAATCGACTTATGATTTAAATATCAAAGATATTAATGTTAATCCTGCTCATCTAAAGACAGGCATGCGCATTAATCTCTATCTAACCTTAGATGAAGATAAACCGATCAGTGACATTCTTTTAAAAAATGCCCTCATCACTGGAATGTATGACCATAAGTATCAAATGATTAACGAACTTAGTGATGAAGGAGATATCGAGATTATATCTATTGCCGTCAATACTGGTGATATCATTTATCTCAATAAGGCTTTACTCTTAGGTAAGATATCCTTGGTTGTAAGTGATGATACCTATGAGGAAAATTTAACTTGTCGCATTATTAAAGATTCGCTAGTTTTTCCTTTTTTAGATTAGCTAGATATTCATCGACTTCTTTTTGATTCTTAAAAATGATAGTTTTGTCTTGATACTTACTGATGATAGCCTCATAGCGGTCTTTATAAGTCTTAGTTCTTCCCTCATAGACTATCCACCAAAAGAAGCTTAAATCAAATTTCTCATTGCAATTTTCACCGGCATCATCTCTGACTCTACCTCGATTTTGCCAAAAGCGGCGAAAGGCGCGAGGCAGACAGACATAGACAGGAAAGTTTAAAAAGATAATCTTATCAGAAAGCTCAAAGCGCTTATCTTGTTTAAGTTTTTGATAATTGCCTTCGATTATCCAATTATCTTTTTGCATAAAATTATTTACTATTTCTTCAGCTTCATTTAAATCTCTCTCTTTCCAATTGGCGATGAAATTAACTCTATCTAGATGCATGACCTCGATATCATAAATCTCTTTGAGTTTTTTGGCTAAAGTACTTTTACCCGCTCCAGTATAACCGATGATGGATATTTTCATACGCTTATTCTAGTAGAATCATGATAAAATGTCCACATGAAAAAATATGTCAAATGGCTCTTATTGGGGCTTTGGATGATAGTCATTTTCAGCTTTTCAAATCAGAATGGACAAGCTTCACAAAATGTCTCAGACGGTCTTTTATTTAATATCTTAAGCTTCTTACCTTTTAATCTAAGCACAGATATTATTTCCATATTATCTATTCTTATAAGGAAGATGGCTCACTTCATCGAATATGCGATACTAGGCTTCTTAATTAAGCTATGTCTTGATGATTTTAAGCTTAAAAATGTCTTTATCATCGCTTTAATTCTGTCATTTAGTTATGCCTTCTTTGATGAGGTGCATCAATTATTTATTGCCGGCAGAAGTTTTGGTTATATGGATATTATGATTGATACGATGGGTGCACTTTCAGGTATCTGGCTGGCCAAGGTTTTGATTAATGAAAAAACTTAGTATCATCTTGATAACCTTATTATTGTGTGCATGTAAGGACAATACCTATTATTGCGAGAAAAGAGATGGCAATAATTATTTTCTGTATACCCTAAAAGGAATTAATGATAGGTTAATCCAAGTTTCTTTTTATTTTGAGCATAGCTTTAATCAATACATAAGTGCTAAATATCTTCAAGATTTTGGGGACTTGTATGATGATATAGAAATAAAAGATGATAGTTTTTCTCGTAGTGAGAATATTGATATCACTGATTCTTTCTCTCTATTAAAGACAATAGAATATTTAGAAAGAGACTTTTATTATTGTTTCAAATAAAGTGATTAGGCCTCTAAAATATATTTATGTTAAAATTATTGTATGAAAAAGATTTGTCTGTTGTTTTTAGCATGTTTATTTTTATGCGCATGTTCACATACTGAGGATATAACTGCTTCTTTAGATACGGTTATCGATAGCGAATTAAGCAATCCTACAGTTTATCGTCAAGACCAGAACACTATCTTTTTTAGCTATTATCTGCCTAGCGATATATATAAGCTAGAATCTTATAAAGATGCAACCATCTTTTCTTTCAATAACGAGGAGATATTGATGAATATGAATATCACCTCTATTATTGCTAGTGAAGAGGGAAACATCAAAGAAGGGGCGAGAAATGAGAACTTTTATTCTAATGATAGACTCGTCTATTCAAGAGAAGGGACTTACTTAAATCATGATGAGATTGAAGTGGAGTTCATCTATAATATATATGCGGTCAATAATAAATATCTAATTTCATTTAAGACTGATGATATGAATTATTATGCTTATGTATCGAGAAATAGCTTAGAACTGTTGACCAAGAGACTATTCATGTTGGCGGAGAGTATGTCGATAAATAGTGAAAGTGTTGTCGCTTACTATGCCAATGTCGATATGATTGATTATACGCGTAAGCAGGTAAACTTATTTGAAACTGTCATTCCAAGAGAGGGGCAGTTAGAAGAAATTCTAATCGATAAGGATTTACCTAGTACCACGACGCCGAGTGAGAATTGAAGAGGGAAGAGATATGAAGAAACTGATTGATATTTTATTTGAACCAGAAGAGGAAGAAGTTGTAGTTGAAGCACCTGTCAGCAACATTGAAAGAAAGTTGCCGCCTAAAAAAGAGGTGTCTAGTCCTGCGATTAATAAACCTAATCCAGAAGTAATTAAGAATGATGTTTTAAATAAAAAACCTCACTCTAAGTCTTTTGGCATTATCGATGTCGAGGAATTACAAGTTAAAAAACCTGTCAACAATCCTAAGAAGAACATTATTAAGAGCGAGTCTAAACCATATGAGGCACAACCGCCAATCTCACCTATTTTTGGCGTCTTAAAGGATAATGAAGAAAATGTCTTGAAGACTCCACAGATAACTTCAAGTTCACCTTCATTCCTAGGTACTGTGCTTTCGCCAATTTATGGTACCGATACGACTAAGGCTAGTGAAGAAGCTTTAAAAGAGGAAATGCCTTTTGATAAGAGTGAAGAAATAGAAATTAATCGCCTATCTACCAAAGAAGATGATGGAATCTCAGATGTTCCTGAATTTAAAAATGTCAGTATCGCAGATATCATCCATCATGATGATGAGACATATGTAGCTGAACAAGAAATATCTCTATTTGATGATATTGAGGAAAAGAAATGATTTATTTTATCGGCATTAAAGGCACCGGTATGGCTGCCTTAGCAACTATGTTATATGACTTAGGTTATGAAGTCATGGGTAGTGATATAGAGAAACACTTTTTTACGCAAGATGAATTAGAGAAGCGCAATATTAAAATATTGCCTTTTAATAAGGATAATATTAAAGATAATTATACCGTTATAATCGGCAATGCCTTCTTAGAAGATTTTGAAGAAGTGGTGGCAGCTAGAAATAATAAGACATGTACTTGCTATCGCTATCATGAATACTTAGGCAAGATGATAGATGACTATCAGAGCATCTGTGTCTGTGGTTCTCATGGCAAGACTACGACAACAACTATGCTTTCAAATATGATGGGAGCCTTTTACAATACGGCTTACTTAATCGGTGATGGTGAAGGATATATCAATAAAGATAGTGATTTTTTATGTGTTGAAGCTTGTGAATACCGTCGCCATTTCTTAGCTTATCATCCTGACTATGCAATTATTACAAATATCGAAATAGATCACATTGACTATTTTAAAGATGAAGAAGATTATTTTAATGCCTATCAAGAATTTGTTCTCAATGTCAAAAAAGGAATCTTTTATTGTGGAGATGATGAGTGGTGTCGGAAACTTAAGATAGACATTCCTAAGTTTTCTTATGGTTTTAATGAAGATAATGACTTTAGAATTGCTAATCTAGAAAGTGATGAAAATCAAAGTTCTTTTGATCTTTTATTCCATGATAATTTTATCTTCCACTACAATTTGCCTATTGTCGGTAAGCATTTATTGTTGGATGCTTTAGGTGTCATCGCTTTTGGCACGATGTTTTGTTTAGACAGTCGAATGATAGAAGAACGCTTTAGACATTATCAAAGTCCAAAGCGTCGATATAAGATTGAAGAATATGCTGATACTATCTTTATTGATGATTATGCTCATCATCCAACGGAGGTGCGTGTAACTTTGGAAAATACAAAGGAACGTTTTCCAGATAGAAAGATTATTGCCATCTTTAAACCACATCGTGCATCTCGCGTCTTTTACTTTGCTGATGAATTTAAAGAGGCCTTGAGCTTAGCTGATGAAATTTATTTAATTGATTTTACTTCGATTGATGATAGACAAGATGGTGTTGATATCGATATTACTTATTTAGCTGATATGCTACCGGGTTGTCATATATTGAGTGAAGATGAAGTAGGAGCTAAAGAATTAGCGAGACATCAAGGCGATTGTTTAGTTTTTATGTCATCAAAAGATATTTATAATATTGCGGCGATGACTAAAAACTATTTGGAAAAATAACAAATGAATAATTTAGCACAGAAATTATTAAAATTACGTAAACACTACAATTACTCTCAGCGCTTTGTCGCTGATGTTTTGAATGTCGATGTCTTAGAATATATGGGCTATGAAAATGGTCGTTCAGTCATGGATTTTGCCAAATTAAAAACTCTAGCTAAGTTTTATCACATTTCAGTTATAGAACTTTTTGACAACAATATGGAAGTAACAATTCATGACATATCTAATACTCATACCGATGAGGTAAATATCGAATATTTTTTGTCGCCTAAATCAAAGAGTGAAAAGATTAAAGAATGGTTAATTAAAAATCGTCTTTTTGTCATTGCCTCTTGTGTCGTTGCGATTATTTTTATAGCTATTTTGTTATTTATTCCAAGACAAGAAGTATCTAATTTGTCTTTGACTATGGTTGATAAGAATAGACTTGACGCTTCCGAGACTAGTGTTGTCTACATCGATGACAATATGGTAGTTAAGGGCAGTGGTGATAATTCTAATGGCCAATTAAATCTCAATTTTAATAATATCGTTAAGGTTGAAGAAGGAATGACTTTTACTGTGGTTTTAGATGAAGAGGGGAAACTTGATTCAACCGGTCTTATGCAAAGATATGCTAATGAGATTAAAAAATGGAATAATATTGTCGATGTAGCTTGTGGAGATGGACACATCATCGCTTTGAATAGTGATGGCGAAGTATTCTGTACAGGTGATAATATGTATAGCCAATGCGATGTCGCTGGCACTACTGGCGTAAAGAATGTATTTGCGACTAGTAGGGGTAGTATTATTGTAAATAATGATGGTACTTTGACTTCCAGTGGTGACTTTTTTGGTCGCTCATCTTTAAATAATCATCAAAATATTGTCGATATTGATTCTAGTGATAATATTCTTGTCTTATTAGATGATGAGGGTAGAGTTCATTATTATAGCAGTGGTCGTAATTATAATGATGTCGCTTTTTTTGAAAATATTGTCGATGTAGCTTGTGGAAATGACTTTATTGCCGCTTTATCTAATGATGGTCATGTCTATATCGATATTGATAACTATCTAATCGAAGAAGAGGTGGCTGATTGGGAAAATATCATTGCCATCGCTTCGGGTTCAGACTATCTAGTAGGCTATGATGGTCATTCGATTCATGGAGTTGGTAATAACTCTTATAAACAATTTGAATCATCGACAGTAGAAAGTACCTATCGTCTACCGCAGGTTAAAAATATTCATGTCGTCGTCGATCAAAACTATGTCAATATTCAATTTGATGAAGTAGACCATGCCGATTCTTATTTAGTTGAAGTTGATTTAGGAACAGGCTTTAGCGCTGTCATTGATAATACCATCTGTACTATCGATGCTTCCCGCTTTGAAGATGGTCGCAGTTATAATATTCAAGTGACGGCTATAGGTCGTGATGAATATAGTGATTCTATCCCAGCAAGCACAGAATTTACCTTCCATAAAGTTGAGATAGAAGAGCCTATTGAAAGTGATGATACTGTTGATGTCGTCGAGATACCTTTCGCCCTAGATTCTCTGATTGGTAAGACTAAGACCAATTTTGAGATATATCTCAATGGTTTAGGCATAGATGAATCACAAATGGAAGGTATTGAAAGCGAAAATATATGTGAGGGTGATGAAGCCATTATTGAATCGGTTACTGGTATTAGCGAATATGAACTAGTAACTAAAAAAGAATTACAAGAAAGACATATCACCTATACTTATTGCAAGGTTGGAGAATAACTTATGTTTAATAAAGATAAGATTTGGCGTATCCAAAATGATAATAATTCCTATACCGATGATGAGTTAATTGAACTCATCAAAAACGGTACGCTTAAAAAAGATACTCGCATCACTAATCGAGAGCTTAAAAAGTGGCTCTGTATTAAAGATACGATATACAATATTTATTTAAATGAAGAAAATGAAAAAGAAAATTGATATAGCTAAAGTATTATATTACATAGTTCTAGTAACTTTGATTCTATCTATAGTCTATGTGAGTATCAGAATATATGATGCGCCTGTTTCTAGTGATGATGTTGGAATTAGAACTAAAAGTTCCTATGCCTTGATGTTTGTGCAATGCCTATTAGGCCTAGTAGCTTTATCTTTGCCAGATATCTTTGCCAAGAAGTTTTTGAAACAGATTCCAACCAATATGTTGATACTGTATTTTATCTTTTTGTACTGTGCTATTTATCTTGGCGAAGTGCGTGATTTTTATTATCGTTTTGAATTTTGGGATACTATGCTTCACACATTTTCTGGTGCTATGCTTGGAGCATTAGGCTTTAGCTTTGTAACCTTGCTTAATAAGGTTGATAAAATTCCCATTAATCTATCTCCCTTTTTTGTCTGTCTGTTTGCCTTTTGTTTTGCTATTACTATTGGCGTGGCATGGGAGATATATGAATTTAGCTTTGATGGCCTTCTCCATTTAAACATGCAGAAGTTCATGACAGAAGAAGGGGTTGAGTTAGTTGGCAGAGCGGCTTTAAGCGATACGATGAGTGATTTAATTGTCGATGCGATTGGTGCTTTCATCATATCTGCTCTAGGTTATATCTCTTTAAAATATAAGAAGATATTTATTAACCGATTCCATTTTGGTTCTAGCAAAAAGGATAGTATGATATAATCGTCACGTATTGAATAGAAGTTGAGAGGGTAAAAATGAAAATATATAATACTAAAACATTAAAGGTAGAAGAATTTGTGCCTATTAAACAAGGGGAGGTCAGCATGTATGTCTGTGGACCTACCGTCTACAATCATGCCCATGTTGGCAATGTGCGCCCAGTTGTGGTCTTTGATACGCTTAGAAGAGTATTTGAGGCTTTAGGATATCAGGTTAAATATGTCTCTAACTATACTGATGTCGATGACAAGATTATCAATGAGGCCCATAAGCGCAATATCACTGAAGTAGAACTGACCGATGAGATGATCAAGGCTTTTGATGATTTGAGACATTTATTAAATGCTAAGGACCTATATAAGACGCCTAGAGTAACTGAAACGATGGATGATATCATCGAATTTATTCAAGAGTTAGTCATGCGTGGTTATGCTTACGAAATTGATGGCGATGTCTTTTTTAGGACAAGCACTATTAAAGACTATGGTTCTTTATCTAAGCAGAATCTAGAAGACTTGAAGGTTGGTGCCCGCATCGAAGAAAATTCTAAGAAAGAGTCGCCATTAGATTTCGTCTTATGGAAGAAGACGAAGATGGGAATTAAATGGCCAACTTGTTTCTCAACTGGACGTCCTGGTTGGCATACGGAATGTGTTGTCATGATTAAGAAAGAACTTGGCGAACTAATTGATATTCATGGTGGGGGTAAGGATTTGCGCTTCCCACATCACGAAAACGAAAGAGCCCAAGCTAAGGCTTTATTTAATACAGATTTAGCTAATTATTGGATGCATAGCGGCATGATAGATGTCGAAGGAGTAAAGATGTCTAAGTCATTAGGCAATACCATCATCGCTAAAGATATCTTGAAGAAAGTTGATTCTAGAGTTATGCGCTGGTTCTTGTTAGCTACTCATTATCGTAATGATTTAAATATCTCTGAGACGATGCTAGAAAGTTCAGCCAAGGAATATCAAAAGGTCTATAATGCTTTACATCAAGCCATGATAAAACTAGCTTTGAGTGACTGTCGATGCGATGATTATGATACAGAATCATTTAATATTTTTATGCAAGAGATGGAAGATGATTTAAATACGCCAAATGCTTATGCAGTTATATTTGAAATGGTCAAGACCATCAATCAATTGATTAGAACTAAAGATGTAGATTTAAAACTCTTATCTGAACATACAAATAGCTTGCGCAAGGCATTATCTGTCTTAGGCATTGAATATGATGATATCAAATTGAACAAAGAAGATATTGATACATATAATGCGTGGATGGAAGCTAAAGCAGTCAAAGATTTCGCTAAAGCTGATATCTATCGTCAAAAATTGATAGAAAAAGGAATACTCTAGTGAATGTTGACATCAAAGAAGTAAGTGCTAATTCATTATCTTTTATAGGTGATGCCATCTATACTTTAAAAGTACGTGAGTTTTATATTAGTAAGCATTATCAAAAGAGTTCAGAATTGCCTAAACTCTGTAATCGCTATGTCAGCGCTAGAGGCCAAGCTAAAGTATTTAAAAGATTATTGGATGAATCATTTTTCACCGATTTAGAACTAGAAATTTTTAAAAGAGGTCGCAATCATATCACCCACATACCTAAAAATGGTGATTTATTATCATATCAGACAGCCAGTGGCCTAGAGGCTATTTGTGGCTATCTATATTTGACTGACAAGACTAGACTAGATGAACTATTCATTAAGATTTTTGAAGGAGGTATTGAAAATGAGTGAACTTATTTGGGGAAAAAACTCAGTTAATGAGGCGATTAAGAGTGATAGAATTCTCAAAGCCTATGTCGTTAGTGGCTCCTCTTATATCAAAATCTTTGATGAGCATAATGTCGATTATCAGATAGTAAAAAAATTCAATTTAGACAAGATGAGCAAATATGCCAATCACCAAGGAGTAGTTTGCGAAATTAAAGACTATAAACTATATGATGTTCAAGATATGATAAAAAAAGAGAACGGATTAATTATCGTTCTTGATGGTTTAAAAGATCCTCACAACTTAGGAGCCATTCTAAGAACAGCTGATTGTGTCGGGGCAGATGGTGTCATCTATAAGAAACATAACAGTGTAAAATTAAATGCTACAGCAGCTAAAGTTTCTTCAGGTTCTATCGAATATGTGAAAGTTTCAGAAGTTATCAACATTGTACACACACTCAAAATGTTGAAAAGTGCAGGATATTGGGTTGTAGGCACTGATGCTAGTGCTACAAAGTCATATATTGAACAAGATTTTAAGATGAATACCGTGCTAGTAATAGGTTCAGAGGGAGAAGGAATTTCCCGATTAGTAAAGGAAGAATGCGACTTTTTGGTATCAATACCACTCCTAGGTCATGTCGATTCACTCAATGCCTCGGTAGCAGCTGGAATTTTGATGTTTCAGGTCTTAGCTGATCGAAATAAATGTTGATAAGTACTAGTTATCCACATTTTTATCTCCATTTTTAGCGTAAAATTCTCATTTTTTGATAAAAAAATTATCAAAACTTGAGAATTTTTTATATTGATTATAGCTCATAATTATAGTATGAAAACAAAAGAACTAGTAAGAAAAGTAAAAGCGAATGACGATGAAGCCTTCAAAGAAATCCTAAAGCAGTATAGACCGATGATATATTCGTTCATTCAAGCCAATCGTTTAGAACATGGCGATTATTCGGTCAATAAAGAAGATCTCTTTCAAGAAGGAGCCATCGCTCTACATCAAGCATGTCTTCTATATGACGAAAATGACGAAGCAAGTTTTCACACCTTTGCTCACATCGTAGTTCAAAGAAGAATCAAACGTATCTTTATGCAGCAATATCGGCGCTACAAACATGAATTTTATTCGATTGATGCTGTTAAAGACGGGATGACCTATAATAATGTCGCTTCAAAAAGAACTGATGACAATCCAAAACTTGCTTATCAAAGAAAGGAGAATTACGCACTAATTCGTCGTTATTTTGATTCATTATCCAAAGATGAGAAGAATATAGTCATCTTGCGCAAGAGCAATTATTCTTATAAAGACATATCCGAAAAACTAAATATGTCAACAAAGACCATCGATAATAAGATTCAAAAGATAAGAAGACAGTTCAAAAAGATGAAAAATTTAGAAGATAGCGAGTAAAATGTCTTAAAACAATTGTATTATCATAAGGGTTTTGGTAAAATAATAGCGCATTTTAATGCAAATACGCACACTATGAATTCACCATTTCCGTGCCTTTTAGGTCAATGGTGTTTGAAATAGTGGAGGAGAAACGGAAAGAGAGGAAAAATTAATGCAATTAGTTTCAATGCGCAAACTTCTAGAAAACGGTGTTCACTTCGGTCATCAAACTAGAAGATGGGACCCTAAATGTAAACCATTTATCTATACTGCTAAAAATGGTATTTACATTATCGATTTAAACAAGACACAAGAAAGTTTACAAGTAGCTTATGACAAGATGAAGGAAATCGCTGAAAAGGGCGGAAAAGTTCTGTTTGTAGGTACTAAGAAACAGGCTCAACAAATCATCTTAGACGAAGCTTTGAGATCTGGTAGTTTCTATATCAACCAAAGATGGTTAGGTGGTACATTAACAAACTTCCGCACCATCCAAAAACGTATCAAACGTCTAATCGAAATCGAAGAGATGGAAGCTTCAGGAACTATCAATGTATATCCTAAGAAAGAAATCGCCATCATCCGTAAAGAAGCAACTCGTCTTGACAACTTCTTAGGCGGAATTAAAGAAATGAAAAAGTTGCCTGATGCAGTAGTTGTAGTAGATCCAACAGAAGAACACAACGCTGTAGCAGAAGCACGTAAGTTAAATATCCCTGTATTTGGACTTTGTGATACAAACTGCAACCCAGCTTTAGTTGATTATCCAATTCCAGCTAATGATGATGCAGTTAAATCAATCAAACTTATGATGTCATTATTAGCTGACGCTATCGTTGAGACAAAAGGTGGCATTTTACAAGATGCTTATCAAGAAGATGAAAATCTTGAAGATATCACAATGGCTGATGTAATCATCAATGTTGAAAAACATGCTGAAGAACAAGAAAAACGTCGTCGCCAAAAGAACGAAGAGAGAAAGAATCGTCAACAACGTCGTTTCAATTCTGAAAAACGCTTCATTGGTAAGAAAGAAGAAAATGCTAAAACTGAAGAGACAGTAAAGAGCGAAGAAGTTCAAGCTGAAGCTAAGGTTGCTGCTCAAGAAGTTGGTGAAGAAGCTTCTGAAGAAACAAAAAAACGCGGACGTAAGAAAAAAGAAGAAGTGGAGGAATAATTCATGGCAATTACAGCTTCTGATGTAAAAGAACTAAGAGAACGCACTGGCGCTGGTATGATGGATTGCAAAAAGGCTCTGACTGAATGTGACGGAGACATGGAAAAAGCAATCGACTGGTTAAGAGAAAAAGGTATCGCTAAGGCTGCTAAGAAAGAATCTAGAATTGCAGCTGAAGGTTTATCAAAAGTAATAAGTGAAGGCAATTATGCTTGTCTAGTAGAAGTTAATACAGAAACAGACTTCGTAGCTAAGAATGAAAGTTTCTTAAAGTTATTAGATGATACTTGCAAATTAATTCTTGCAAGTAAGCCAACTAATGTCGAAGAAGCTCTCGCATTAAATGTTGATGGTAAGACATTAAATGATTTATATGTTGAAGCTATCGCTACAATCGGTGAAAAGATTACTTTGAGACGCTTTGCAATCTTAGAAAAGAATGATGAAGACAGTTTCGGTATCTATATGCACAATGGTGGCCAAATCTCTGTCGCTTGTATCTTAAAGGGTTCTAAGGATGAACAAGTAGCTAAATATATGGCTATGCAAATCGCATCTATGGCACCTCAATATGTGAGCAGAGATGACATGCCAGGTGATGTAGTTGAACACGAAAGACAAATTCAGACTGAAATCGTTAAAAACGATGAGAAGTTTGCAGGAAAACCTGAAAAGGTTATCGCTGGCGCTATTGAAGGTAAAGTATCTAAAGCTTTACAAGATATGTGCTTAGTTGATCAAATCTATTTCTTAGATCCTTCTATGAAATGTGGTCAATTCTTGAAACAACACAATACTGAAGTTTCTTCTTTCGTTCGCTACTTAGTTGGTGAAGGTATTGAAAAAAGACAGGAAAACTTCGCTGATGAAGTTGCCAAACAAATGCGTCAATAAAAAGGGAAGTTTTTCCCTTTTTTAATAGATTAGGAGAATAATAATGTATAAGAGAGTTCTATTAAAACTTAGTGGGGAAGCCCTTGGAAACAATGAGGAATGCTTTGATTTAGACATGTTAGACTATGTCTCATCAGAAGTTAAGAAAATTGTTGAAGCCGGTATAGAGACATCTATAGTGGTTGGCGGAGGCAATTTTGTCAGAGGTCGCACCCTTTCTAAATTAGACTTTGATAGGGTGACTAGTGACTACATCGGTATGATGGGTACAGTCATGAATGCTATGGCTTTAGAAGCGAGCTTAAAGAAAAAGGGTGTTAAAGCAGTCGCTATGTCAGCTCTAGATGTTGCTTGTGTTCAAAGACATAATCCTGCCAAAGCTTCTGAGCTATTGAAACAGGGATATGTAGTTATCTTTGGTGGTGGTACTGGTCGTCCATTCTTTTCTACTGATACTACTTCTTCTCTCTGTGCTAGCGAGATTAAAGCTGACATTATTCTGATGGCTAAAAATGGTGTTGATGGCGTTTATAGCAGTGATCCTAACATCGACAAATCTGCAAAACGCTATGACGTTTTAAGTTTTGATGATATACTGAATATGAACTTAAAAGTTATGGATAGCACAGCTGCCAGCATGTGTATAGACAACGGAATTGAAGCCTTTGTCTTTGATATGAAAGAAGACAGTAACATATCTAAAGCAGCTTTTGGACAAGCTAGTGGTACTCATATTGTTATAGAGAGAGGTAAATAATGGAAGAAGTAATTTTAGAATGCGAAGAAAAGATGGATAAGGCAATCGAACAGCTTCACCATCACTTAAATAAGGTGCGCACAGGTCGCGCTAATCCTAATATCTTAGAAGGCATTGAAGTTAATTATTATGGTGCTATGACACCAATCAACCAAATCGCTTCTATTTCAGTAAGCGAAGGTCGCACATTAGTCATCAAACCTTATGACGCTAGTAGTCTTAAAGATATCGAGAAGGCTATCAATACATCTGATTTAGGCTTGCCACCTCAAAATGATGGTACAGTTATCAGGGTAAGTGTTCCACAACTAACCGAAGAGACAAGACGCGGATATTGTAAAGATGTTTCTAAAATGGCCGAAGATGCTAAAGTGAGTATTCGTAATATTCGTAGAGACTTCAATGACACAGTCAAAAAAGATAAGACTATGCCTGAAGATATGCAAAAAGATTTGTTAGAACAGATTCAAAAAGTTACTGAAAAGTATACGACAAAAGTTGATCAAATAGCCAAAGATAAAGAAAAAGAGATAATGACTATTTAATGATCGATTTAAATCATGTTGCGATAATAATGGATGGCAATGGTCGTTGGGCAAAAGCTCAAGGCAAAGATAGGACTGAAGGGCATAAACAAGGTGTCAAGACAGTTAGAAATATTGCTATTCACGCAAATAAGTTAGGCATAAAATGTTTGACACTTTATGCCTTTTCAACAGAGAATTGGAAACGCCCTGTTGAAGAAATTGACTATTTGATGTCATTGCCAAAAGTATTTTTTAAAGCTTATCTCAAGGAATTGATGGATAAGAATATCAAGGTTACTATGATAGGTGATATTGATCGTATTCCTGATGAAGCTAAGGAAATATTTCTCGATGCAATAGATAAAACGAAGGATAATAGCGGGATGATTTTAAATTTTGCACTAAACTATGGTTCAAGAGATGAAATTGTCAAAGCTTGCCTCAAATTTGCGAAAGATTTTAAAAATGGTCTTAAAGACAGTTTAGATGAAGAAGATTTTAGTAATTATTTAATGACATCTTCTTTGCCAGAGGTTGACTTACTGATCAGAACTAGTGGTGAAAAGCGTATCTCTAATTTTCTCTTATATCAAATAGCTTATAGTGAGCTTATTTTTAGGGATGAACCATGGCCTTTATTTGATGAAAAATCATTAGAGGAATGTATTAGCGAGTATCAGCATCGTACTAGAAGATTTGGAGGTTTGAAGTGAAAACGAGAGTTATATCAGCATTAGTACTTGTTGTTATCTGTTTTCCACCACTAATTTTAGGTGGTAATCTTTTAAATATCTTCTTAGGCCTTGTCGTAGTGATGAGCTGTTATGAATATACTACTATTCGTAAGAAGAGATTTAACTGGCTTTTATTTGTTTCGATGATAGTTTTTGTCGCCTTTACGAATATCTTTCCTAGTCGAGGCATCGGTATCATTATCTTTTACTTGATATCACTATTCTTCTTTGCGATATGTTCCGATGACATATCATTAGATGATCTACTTTCTACTTTTGCTATGGCTATTATTTTTGCCTATGCCGTATTAGCAATTTTAAGAATATATAAATATAGTTATATTCCATTCTTCTATATATTAATCGCAAGTTTTGCCTGTGACATCGCCGCTTTATTTACTGGTATGTTGTTTGGCAAACATAAATTAAATGAGAGAATCTCACCTAAAAAGACAGTAGAAGGGGCTATAGGTGGCTGGTTTTTTGGCTTCATCTTATCTTTTGCTTTTGCCTACTTCTTTGATTTCTTCCACCTTTCACCATACTTTATCTTATTTACTTCATTAGTTTTACCTATTGTGGCTCAAATTGGTGATTTGTCATTTTCTTTAATCAAACGCAATTATGGTGTTAAAGACTTCGGTTCAATAATACCAGGACATGGCGGTATTCTAGATCGTATCGATTCATTATTATTATGCTTAATATTTTTTAGTTCGATGATTACATTCATATGAAAAAATTATTAATACTTGGAATTAGTGGCTCAATTGGCACACAAACTGTTGATGTTATAAGAGAACATCCGGAAGATTTTGAGATTGTAGGATGTAGTGTCTATTCAAATATAGAATATCTTCAAACACTACTTAAAGAATTTAAGATTAAATATGCCTGCATCGATAAAAAAGATTATCTTTTAGAAGCAACTTATCCAGATACTAAATTCTATTATGGTGAAGAGGACCTTTGCCAAATGACGGCTGAACTAGATTATGATATCTTAGTAAATGCTTTGGTTGGCATAAGCGGTCTTATTCCGACACTTACTGCCATCTTAAATAAACATGATGTCGCTTTGGCTAATAAGGAAACCCTAGTCGTCGCTGGTGATTTAGTGATGAAATTAGCTTCCAATAACAAAGTCAATATCAGACCAGTTGATTCGGAACATTCAGCTATCTATCAATGTTTAAATGGCGAAAGTAAAGAATATGTCAAACGTTTGATCATCACGGCATCAGGTGGAGCTTTCCGTCATCTGACACATGAAGAATTAGCTAATGTGACATTAGAAGAAGCCTTACATCATCCGACTTGGAAGATGGGTAAGAAGGTGACAGTCGACAGTGCTACGATGATGAATAAGGGTTTTGAAGTTATTGAAGCCCATCATCTATTCGATATTGATTATGACCATATTTCTGTTTTGCAACACTCTGAATCTATCATTCATTCCATGGTTGAGTATAATGACCGTTCAGTCATTGCTCATCTAGCTAATCCAGATATGCGCATCCCTATTCAATATGCAATTTCGATGCCAGATAGACTAAGCAATGATTCTCTAACTAGTTTGAACTTGGAAGATATAGCTGAACTTCATTTTTCCAAAATCGATTTTAATCGCTACCCATTATTAGAACTAGCTTACTATGTAGGCAAGATGGGCGGAAATTTAGGTGCTGCCTTAAATGCAGCAGATGAAGAGGCTTTTAATCTATTTATCAATGAAAAGATTAGATTTATTGATATTGAAGAGATAGTGATTGATGCGGTTAAAAATGCCGAATACATTGCTAAGCCAAATTTAGAAGAGCTCTTTAAAACCGATAAAAAAACAAGACAATACATCAAAGATAAGTGGAACTTTTAGTTCCATTTTCTTATGGAAACATAAATCTTGTATAAATGTATCGTTATATGTTATTATCGACTCGGAAGGTGAATGCTTTGTTGACATTATTGCTTTTTATTATACTTCTTTCCGTTATTATCATAGTTCATGAATTTGGACACTTAATAGCTGCAAAAGCCTTTAATATCTATTGTCATGAATTCGCGATAGGAATGGGTCCTAAAATATATTCAAAAAAATTCAAAGAGACTACATACTCACTTAGAGCTATACCTATGGGAGGTTTTGTATCGATGGCTGGCGATAGTGATAATGCACTAGAATCAGAAGTTGATGTCGAAGTTCCTTTCGAGAGAACTCTAGGCGGTCTTAAGAAGTGGAAAAAAATAATTGTGATGCTGGCTGGAATATTTATGAATATCATCCTGGCTATTTTTATTTTAGCGATGGTACTTCTATACAACGGTTCTTATCCGGTAGCTCAAAGCACCATTATCAACACAGTTACGGAAAATAGTCCGGCTTATAATGCTGGTTTAATGCCTGGTGACGAGATTGAAAGAATTAGCTTTTCTAATGGCATCTCTAATAATCCAAGTACATTTGATGATATGGTTGCTTTTCTTTACAGCTATGATGGAAATGGCGATGTAACATTTACGGTCACAAGAGATGGTGAGCAGATGGACATTGCGGTTAAGCCTGTTTATGATGAATCTACTTCACGCTATATCGTCGGTATAGGATCAGGTCAGATTCAATATGCCGAAGTTAATATATTCAATTGTTGGTACTACGCCGTCGATTATTGCATGTATATCATGCGAACCATTTTTATGTCCTTATCTCAACTTATTAGAGGTTATGGTTTGCAGAATTTATCTGGTCCTGTCGGCATCTATCAGGCTACTGATGAGGCAGTATCTATGGGGGCTCAAAGCTATTTCATCATGATGGCTGTCATCTCTTTAAATGTTGGTATATTTAATGCCTTACCTATTCCTATTATGGATGGTGGTAGGGTTCTTTTGACGATTGTGGAAGCCATTGTTGGCCATCCTATCTCTGAGAAGATGGAATCGGCCTTGATGTCGGCTAGTATGTTACTACTATTGTTTATTGTTGTCATTGCGACTTTTCAAGATATTATTAGGATTTTTTAAAGGAGATTAAATTAATGAAGGAAAAGATCAAGTATGTATTCTATGGCATTATCATGGGTATTGCTAATGTCATTCCTGGTGTCAGTGGGGGGACGATGGCCATCATTTTGAACTTTTATGATCGTTTGATGGAATCTATTACTTTTAACTTAAAAATTATTAAGAAAAATATCGGCTTTTTAATTCCCTTAGGAATTGGACTTGTCATCGGTATCTTAGGCTTGAGTAAGGTGATGAATGTCTTATTATCTGATTATCCTACGCAAACCTACTTTGCTTTTATTGGTATCATTGTTGGCTCGTTGCCTTTGATATGGTCTAAAGCTAAAAGAAGTGATAAGAAGATACAGATTTCTTCTTGGATTGCTTTTATAGTTACTCTTGGCATCATGATTGGTTTAGCTTTCTTCAGCTCAGATAAAGATGCTGCGCCAATAAAATATACTAGTTTTTCAATTGAAGCTTGTATCATGTGCTTTATCTCTATGATAATTGGTGCTTCTACTATGATTATTCCAGGTATTAGTGGTTCAATGATGTTACTCATCATGGGCATGTATGGTACAATCTTTGGCTTTGTCATCTCTAATCTATATATTCCTCTATTGATTCCAACAGCTTTAGGAGCGGTTGTAGGACTTTTTGGCGGTGCAAAATTGATTACATTATTCTTGAATAAATATGAACAATTGACATATATGGCAATACTAGGATTACTTATTGGCTCTATGGCTGAGCTATTTAAGAGATGTGGTATCTTACAAGCCGATATGATGACTGTCATCACATCTATCATCGCCTGTGTAGTCATGTTTGTGGTTGTCTATTTATTCTCCCTTGCAGAAATGAAAAGAGATAAAAAGGAGGCACAAGAATGAAGATACTAGTTACAGGGGGAACGGGTTATATCGGTTCACATACTGTGGTTGAATTGATCAAGTCTAATCATCAGGTCGTTATTGTCGATAATTTGTATAATTCTAATATCAATGTATTAGACCGCATCGAAAAATTGACTGGAGTAAGACCATTATTCTATCAAGTAGATATTTTGGATTATGAAAATTTAGAAAAGGTCTTTAAAGAAAATGCTATCGAGGCTGTCATCCACTTTGCGGGACTTAAGGCAGTCGGAGAATCGGTTAGTATTCCTTTAAGATATTATGAGAATAATATTTCTGGTTCTATCAATCTCTATAAATTGATGGAGAAATATCATGTCTATAAACTAGTCTTCTCTTCTAGTGCTACCGTATATGGAGATAATTTTGCAGTGCCTTTTAAAGAAGAATATGGTCTAGGGGATACGACTAATCCTTATGGCACTACAAAGAAGTTTAATGAAATCATTTTAACTGACTTGTGCAAGGCTAATGAGAATATGTCTTGCGTATTGCTTCGCTATTTTAATCCTATCGGTTCTCATGAATCAGGAATGCTAGGCGAAGTGCCTAATGGTATTCCTAATAACTTAGTTCCATATATCGCTAAAGTAGCTAGTGGTGAATTAGATCACTTGCGCGTTTATGGTGATGATTATGATACTAAAGATGGTACTGGCATCAGAGACTATATCCATGTGGTAGATTTAGCTATCGCTCATGTCAAAGCTATTGAATACTGTAATAAGCTAGAGGGTGTCGATGTAATCAATATCGGTTCTGGAAAGGGCTATAGTGTTTTAGAGGTATTACATGCCTATGAGAAAGCATGTGGACATAAGCTTCCTTATAAAATTTATCCAAGACGTCCAGGCGATATTGCGACATGTTATGCCGATATTGAAAAAGCTAAACGCGTACTTGGCTTTGAAGTTAAATATGACATCGATAAAATGTGTGAAGATTCTTATCGTTTCACAATTATGAATCCTGAAGGCATTAAGTAGTTAATTAAAATTTTAATTAGAATTTTAATTAAAATTTATCATAAGATTAATTGTATATTTTAACAATTAATCTTATTTTAATATTATTGATATATTTATCGATATATTTTATAATTAATTCATGAATAAAGTTAATAGTTTAATGGATTTGATTGGTTCTTTAGTTCCGATAAGCAGTTTGAATCAGGGCAAGGCTTCTAAAATTATTCAGAGTCTTGGTCATGATGATGTTAAGATTGTTGTCAAAAATAATGAACCGATGGCTGCGATTATTTCTGTTTCTCGCTATAGTGAATTAATAGAGGCGGAACAGAAACTTTTGTCAATGGAAGGAAGTAATGAGAAATGAAAAGAAGAATTCGTTATGATAGATTGATTATCTTGATTTTAGTAGTGATAATGGCTGTAGTTGTCTTGGTTTTGGGAATAAAATTCTTATTCTTTAATAATGGAAGTAGTACTACTGTCGATAAACCGGTGAATACGGAAGAAGTTGATGTCGAAAGAAGTGATAAGGTCGACATCAGTCTAGATGCTTATAATGTTTATTCTAGTGATGAGCTTGATTTTAGATTTGTCATTGGTGAATTTACTTTTGCATCTAAAGATAATAAGGCTATTGAATTTGACTTATCAAAATTAGAAACTAATGAACTCATCACTTTAAATAATATTGATTCTTATATCAGTCAAATACAGTCTTTAGGTTATTCAACTTCTAAGATGGGTATAGATACTAGTATAAAATCTAATACTGAAAGTGTGAAAGTTAAACTATTAATTCCTGTCACTAAACAAGTTGATAATATTATTTTGACTAATCTCAATGATTCGACTCAAATTAGCATTGATTTGACTGTCAATACCGGAAACTTAGAAGAGTTTAAAAATAGTAGTGGTGAAGTAATATCTGGTGAGACATATGATATCTATGTATCTAATGCTTATGTCAGTACAACTATGTATCATAATGATAGTGAATATACTTATCCATCGACTGTCAAAGTTTATACTTTTAAATTGACTGTCGATAATATTGAAGATGGCACAAGTATTGAAGCGGCTTATTTTATTCCAGATGGTTCGAGCGAAGAATATCAAGCACTAGATGCTTCATTCTCTTCTTTAAAAGATGAAAATATCATCGGTGTTCCTTTGAAGGCTAATGATACTTACGCTCTATTCTTTGAATTATATAATCCTGATGATAGTGGAATCACTTATAACGGAACTCTACAATTAAAATTAGCTGGTTCAGATGATGTGATTGAAATATCCACTACTCTGCAATAGGAGGTAAGCATGATTAAAAAAGGGAAGATAACATTTATAATTATTATTTCCGCTTTATTGATGATAGGAAATATTAGCACCAATACATTTGAAGCCTACGCTAGCGAATACTATACTTTCTCTTGTAGTGCTGGGCAATATGAGGTTTCTTATATCAAGGATGATGGTAATTTTGAAAAGCATTCTTGTTATAACGACTTTTCTAGTGCCAATGCCAAGATGAAAGAATTAGGAGGGGATTATGTAGTTAGAAGTTCTACTTCTTTATCACCTACCAAGATTGTTTCAATGAATAGTGGTCTAGCATATAGTTATCCAGCTAGATCTGGCAATGTGACAATGAATTTATATGAAGATCCATCTGACCGTAGCATCTATACCAAGACTACTTATATTACCAATCACTGGGAGATGACTTATCATGAGACAGAACGATTGTTGAGTGATGGTTATCGGGGAATGATTAAGGTATCGATGAATGGTTTTGAAGGCTATGCCGATTTAGAATACACTGATTTGGTTCCATCTAAATATATCGAAAAGGGGATAGCTATATATTTAGGTGGCAACGATAAGACGGGTGAAAATGAGCAACCATTTAGAGTCATTCCTCGTCAAAAGTATTATGAGGCTGTAAGTGATGGCAATTATGTCGACTTAGTTTTTACATATTATCAAGTATATCCTAGAGCTAATTCTTTAGAGCCAGTTGCCTATAGTTCTAAGATAGGACCTGCTCCAGAGTTTATGAAAGCAGGATTGAGATATTATTCTAGTGATGGCATTCATTACTATAGCGATAGAAATCTGACTAATTATGTCGGAACCGACTATAGCTATTATCAATATCTCCCACTTCGCTCTAAGACTAATATTACTGCGCCACAATTTGAAGCTTTTTTGAAGGATTCAGGCTACTATGATAAGTCAGTGATGAAAAATGAGGCTCAGACTTTTATTGATGCGCAGAATAAATATGGTTGTAATGCTCTTTTGGTCTATGCTTTGGCCTGCCATGAGTCACTATATGGCACCAGTAATTATGCCGTAGAACGCAATAATCTATTCGGTTGGAATGCTTTTGATTCTAATCCTAACGAAGCGACATATTTTGAATCAGTATCTCAAGCTATCAATGAACAGATGGGTATCAATTTAAGAGGTTTTATTGATATTACCGATGGTCGTTTCTTTAACAGTTCCATAGGAAATAAGGGTAGTGGCATGAATGTGAAATATGCTTCTGACCCTTATTGGGGTGTTAAGATAGCAGCTATTGCTTATCGCATTGATAAATATGCCAATAACTATAATGGTAATCTCAGTGATTATAATCAATATGATTTAGCTCTTATCAATTCTTTTGATATCGATGTTAAATTAGGACCTGGAAGCAGCACTAAGACTCTTTATACGACTGGCTATGGTGGCAATTATCAAAAAGATTTCATTGTCATCACCCAGGGTGAGGTTGGTTCTTATACCAAGATACAGTCAACTAATGCGATAGATGAAAACGGCAATATTAAAACTCATCGCACACCAATTACAACTGGAAAACTAAATCCTATATCTACTTATGATTACAATCTGAGTGTAGCTTATGTTCCTACTAGTGACCTAGTGGCTTTAAACTACACAAAAGTTGAAAATCCTACCGGTGATTATGTAGGTGAATTGTCAGCTTATAATTGGCTTGATAACTTGTTACATATCGAAGGTAAATCATATGTAGAAAGATATGTCATCAACAGTTTAGATGACGTTGAAGTAACCTTGAATCTATTAAGTGAAGATAATAATTACAGCTTTACATTAGACACTAATCTCGATAATGATTATGAAGTGTCATTTAGTGGTGATATCGACCTTTCATCAATTGAAGCTGGT
>CASEQH010000064.1 GCA_949290085.1 uncultured Bacillota bacterium
TTCAGCTATTCTATCAAGTTCTAAAGTAGAGATGCCAGGCCTTACGACTTCTTTCATCTTCTTATGAACTCTAGCGACGATTTTACCCGCTTCTTTCATCAGCTCTATTTCTCTTGGAGATTTGATACTAATCATTAATTGTCTCCAAAAGACTTAAGATATTTTGATATACTTCATCCTTAGTCTTTGATGTGTCAATTTCTCTTACCAATCCCTGCTTGCGATAGTATTCGATTGTAGGCATAGTAACAGCATTATATTCAGCTAGACGTACTTTTAGACTTTCTAAAGTATCGTCTTTTCTAGCATATAATTCGCCACCACACTTATCACAAACACCTTCAACTTTTGAAGGATGTTTTTCGATGTGATAGATTTCACCACAATCCTTGCAGATGCGTCTACCTGTGATTCTTGACTTGAGTTCTTCTTCATCAAGATTCAAATAGATGACTAAATCGATGTGTTTACCGAGCTCTTTAAGGATACTATCGAAGTCTTCAGCCTGCATAGGGTTACGAGGATAACCATCCATCAAGAATCCCTTTTGCTGAATATCATCTTTGCGTAATCGTTCAACGATGATGTCATGAATAATCTCATCAGGTACAAGCTGTCCTTTTTCGATATATGCTTGAGCTCTTTGACCGACTTCACTTCCTTCCTTGATACTTTGTCTTAGGATGTCGCCAGTAGAAATATGTACAAGACCTTTATCTTGCTGTAAAAGACTTGACATTGTGCCCTTACCGGTTCCCGGAGCACCAATTAATAGAAGATTCATCAATTACACCTACTTTCCTACAAAACCGTGATATTGTTTCTGAGTTAATTGACCCTTTAAAGTCTTGATAGTTTCCATTGCTACACCTACGACGATGATGATACCTGTACCACCAACGGCAGCCTGTGAAGGCAAAGATGTAAGCATAGAAATGGCATATGGTAAAACCGCAATGAATGTAAGAAGGATTGCTCCTAGTACAGTGATGCGATTCAAGACTTTCGAAATATACTCTTTTGTCTCTGTTCCAGGACGTACACCTGGAATATATGAATTCTGTTTAGCTAAATCTTCAGCAATCTTATTAGGATCAACAGTTAAGTTAGTATAGAAGAAAGTAAACAGAATGATTAGGATAGCATAGATAACTAAGGCAATTGGACTTGTAGTCAAATTGAAGAAATCACTTAACCATGCATATGCTTCCTGATTGAACCATGAAGTAATGATTTGCGGAACTTGAATTAAAGTTGTCGCAAAGATTACTGGGATGACACTGGCTGAATTTATCTTTAAAGGCAAATGGTTAAAATCACCTTTAGCACGATTTACAACCTGACTAGTCGTATATTGCATTGGAATTCTTCTTTCGGCAAGTTGCATCACAACTACTAAGATGATAATTGCGATAAACATGACGATATAAGCGATGAATTCTAATACACCAGCTGTTGTCACACCACTGCCTAATAATGATTGATAAACAGTCTGGAATTGACTTGGCATACCGGCAACGATACCAGCAAAGATGATTATAGAAACACCATTACCGATACCCTTACTAGTAATCTGGTCACCAATCCATAGTAAGAACATCGAACCAGCCGTAAAGATGATAGCGATATATAAGTAAGTCAATGGACCTGGATTATCAACTACTCCAAATTGATTTGATAGTAATTGAACGATGAAATATCCTTGAACTAGAGACATGACTACAGCCAAGTATCTAGTAATGCGGTCCATCTGTTGACGTCCCTTCTTACCGCTTTTAGCCATTTCAGTCAAAGACGGAATGATATCCATAGCTAATAGCTGAATTACGATGCTAGAAGTAATATAAGGTCCAACTCCTAATGAGAAAATTGACATTTGCTCAATAGCACCACCACCTAGCAGACTCATCATCCCTAAGATGGAGTTGCTAGATAGTGAAATAACTGTATCATTGATACCTACTGCTGGAATTGCACATCCCAAGCGATAGATCAATAACATGAGTAAAGTAAAGCCAATCTTCTTTCTGATGTCTCTATTTTTAAAGAAATCCACGAAAGTTTGGATCATATTAGAATACCTCTATTTTTCCGCCTGCTTTTTCTATTGCTGCCACTGCTGATTTAGAAGCTTTATGGCATTTAACTGTCAATTTCTTTTCTAAAGTTCCGTTTCCTAAAACTTTAATTCCAGAATAAACTTTCTTTACAAGCCCTGTTTCAACTAATAATTCAGGAGTAACTTCTACACCATCTTCAAAGACATTTAAGTCTTCTACATTGATGATAGCATATTCTTTTCTTGTAAAGTTAGTGAAACCGCGCTTTGGAATACGTTTATACAAAGGTGTTTGTCCACCTTCAAATCCAATTGCAACGCCTCCACCTGAACGTGCATTTTGACCCTTATGTCCTTTTCCGGCAGTCTTGCCGTTTCCAGAACCGTGTCCACGTCCAATTCTCTTACGTTCCTTACGAGCACCCTCGTTGTATTTCAATTCATGTAAATTCACTTTTAGGTCCTCCTATCGAATTTCTTCAACTTTCTTCTCGCGAAGTTTAGCTACTGTATTTACAGTTTTTAATTCGCTTAAAGCTGTCATAGTTGCATGAACGGCATTGATAGGTGTACGGCTTCCAATACACTTAGAGATAACGTCGTTAATACCAGCAAGCTCTAATACAGCACGAACTGGACCACCGGCAACAACTCCAGTACCTTCGCTAGCTGGGCGAATCATAACTTCACCAGCTCCATAGATACCTGTTACTGCATGCGGTATAGTCTTATAGCCATTTACTAGTGGTACACGAATGACATTCTTCTTAGCTGCTTCGATAGCCTTACGAATTGCATCAGGTACTTCGTTAGCCTTGCCAAGTCCATAACCGACACGACCCTTTTTATCTCCTACTACAACTAGAGCAGAGAAACGCATTCTACGTCCACCCTTAACCGTCTTAGATACACGATTGATAACTACTACTCTTTCTTCGAACTCTTTTTGATTGCGATCGAATCTTCTATTTTTTCTATTAGTATTTTCCATGGTTACCTCCTAGAATTTAAGACCAGCTTCTCTAGCTGCGTCAGCGAGAGCCTTTACTCTTCCATGATAGATATAACCACCACGGTCAAATACAACGTTATCAATGTTTAAAGCTAAAGCGCGTTTAGCAACTTCAGTTCCAACTTGTTTAGCTGCTTCAATATTACCACCGTTAGCCAATTTTAATTCTACTGATGAGCAAGAAGCTAAAGTCTTACCACAAGTATCATCAATGATTTGGCAATGGATATGAGCATTAGAACGGAATACGCATAAGCGTGGGCAAGTAGCAGTACCACTTACTTTAGTTCTGATACGTGCATGTCTTCTAAGACGTTCTTTATTCTTTGATCCTTTATTTAACATGTCCTATATACTCCTTTCCCACTACTTACCAGCCGTCTTACCTTCTTTACGACGGATATGTTCACCCTTATAACGGATACCTTTACCCTTATAAGGTTCTGGTTTACGATAAGCACGAATGTTTGCAGCTACCTCTCCAACACGTTGTTTATCAATGCCTGTTACAACGATTTGGTTAGCAGTTGGGCATTCGATCTTGATGCCTTCTTCGGCAACATATTCAATCTGGTGTGAATAACCAACATTTAATGTTAACTTATTTCCACTTACAGCGGCACGGTAACCGATACCTTCGATTTCAAGTTCTTTCTTGTAACCTTCGCTAACACCTACAATCATATTATAGATTAAAGCGCGAGTAGTACCATGTAATTGCTTAGTGTGTTTTTCTTCATTTGCGCGTACGCAAGTCAGAACTCCATTATCGTTTTTAATTTCGATAAGTGGAGAAAATTGACGTGTTAAAGTTCCCTTTGGACCCTTTACAGTCACCTCATTCCCAGCAGTGACACTAAATTCAACGCCGCTAGGAATGGTAATCGTTTTATTCCCGATACGTGACATTTTCTTCTCCTTTTATTACCAAATGTAGGCGATAACTTCACCGCCAAAGCCATTTTTTCTAGCGTCGCGGTCAGTCATTAAACCGTGAGATGTAGAAATAATAGCTGTTCCTAAACCATTTAATACTCTAGGGATGGCATCGCTTTTTGCATAAACGCGAAGACCTGGTTTAGAAATTCTCTTTAAACCAGAGATAACTTTTTGATTGTTGTTGCCATATTTTAATTCAATGACAATCATCTTATCTCTAGCTGCTTCACCTTCAACTTTATAAGAAGTAATATAGCCTTCTTCTTTAAGAATACGGGCAATTTCTAATTTCATTTTACTAGCTGGAACACTTACTGTTTCATGACCGGCACCGATGGCGTTGCGGATTCTAGTAAGCATATCAGCAATTGGATCTGTCATATTCATCATTGCTAATTACCTCCTACCAACTTGCCTTCTTAACTCCAGGAATTTGGCCCTTATAAGCCAATTCACGGAAGCAGATACGGCATAATTTGTACTTTTGAAGTACGGCATGTGGACGTCCACAACGTTCACATCTTGTATAGTTACGAGATGAGAATTTGTTAGGACGATGTGCTTTGATAATCATTGCTTTTTTTGCCATTTTAATTCTCCTCTCTATTTCGCAAAAGGCATACCTAACTCTTTAAGTAGAGCTTTAGCCTCTTCATTATTCTTGGCAGTAGTTACGATAACGATATCCATACCGCGAACTTTGCTAACTTTATCATATTGAATTTCAGGGAAGATAATCTGTTCTTTAATACCTAAAGTATAGTTACCTCTTCCATCAAATGCAGTCTTAGATACACCGTGGAAGTCCCTTACACGAGGTAGAGAAATAGAAACAAGCTTGTCAAAGAAGTCATACATCTTTTCACCTCTTAATGTAACCTTGCAACCAATAGCCATGCCTTCTCTCAATTTGAAGTTAGCGATTGATTTCTTAGCCTTAGTTACAACTGGCTTTTGACCAGAGATGGCTGTCAATTCACTTACTGCTTCGTCTAATGCCTTAGGATTAGAGATAGCTTCACCAACACCGAAGTTAATGACAATCTTTTCTAGCTTAGGGCATTCCATGACGCTAGAATAGTTAAATTCTTTCATCAAGTTTCCCTTGATTTCATTTAAGTATTTTTCTTGTAGGCGGTTCATTATTTTTTACCCCCTTTAATTACTGTTCCAGATTTCTTATAGTAGCGTACTTTAACGCCCTTTTCTTCTTTATAACCAATTCTTGAAGCTTGTTTAGCTTTAGAATCGTAAATCATTACATTGGAAACATGGATAGGCATTTCCTTTTCGATGATGCCACCATCTGGGTTCATCTGAGTAGGTTTTAAAGATTTCTTAGCGATGTTAACACCTTCAACAACTACCTTATCCTTGCTAGGTAGCACTTGGATAACTTCGCCAATTGTACCCTTATCGTGTCCTGTAATGACTTTGACTTTATCACCTTTTTTAATTTTCATCAGTCATCCTCCTATAATACTTCAGGAGCTAAAGACACAATCTTCATGAAGTCTTTATCTCGAAGTTCTCTAGCCACAGGTCCGAAAATACGAGTTCCCTTTGGCGTATTGTCATCTTTAATGATAACAGCAGCATTGTCATCGAATTTGATGAATGAACCATTATCTCTAGAAATACCATATTTTGTACGTACGATGACAGCCTTAACTACATCACCCTTTTTAACTGATCCACCAGGAGCAGCTTCTTTAACTGTACATACAATGATATCACCGATATTAGCAAACTTTCTTCTAGATCCACCTAAGCAGCGAATAACTAATAATTCTTTAGCACCGGTGTTATCAGCAACTTTTAATCGTGTTTCATTACTAATCATATTTTACCTCCTAAAGAATAATTGCTTTTTCAACAATCTTAGTTAAGCGGAAATGTTTGTCTCTGCTTAATGGACGAGTTTCCATAATTTCTACTGTATCGCCAATCTTAGCTTCATTATTTTCATCATGAGCCTTGAAGCGACGAGAGAATTTAACTCTCTTACCGTATAGAGGATGAGATTTTCTAGTTGCGATTTCTACAACAATAGTCTTATCCATTTTGTCAGATACTACTTTACCGCGTAATACACGTCTTTTATTTGTTCTTTCCATCGCTTATCCCTCCTTTACTTCCATTTCTCTTTCTTTTAAAACTGTTTTAATGCGGGCAATTGTTTTTCTAAGTTCACGAATGCGCATTGGATTTTCGACAGAACCTGTAGCCTTTTGAAAGCGAAGGTCGAATAGTTCAGCTTTGCATTCGTCAACAGCCTTAATCAATTCTTCGTTTGATTTATCTCTTATTTCCTTAACGTTCATTCCTATTCACCTTTCTTCACAAATTTGCACTTAACAGGTAATTTATGCGATGCTAAACGGAAAGCTTCACGAGCTACTTCTTCAGAAACACCGCCAATTTCAAACATTACACGGCCTTTTTGAACAACGGCAACCCAACCTTCTGGAGCACCTTTACCAGAACCCATACGTACTTCTAATGGTTTCTTAGTGATAGCTAAATGAGGGAATATCTTAATCCATACATTACCACCACGGTTCATATAACGAGTCATCGCAACACGGGCTGCTTCAATCTGACGGTTAGATACGTAAGCACCAGTCATAGCAACTAGTCCGTATTCACCGAAAGTAACTTCTGTACCAGCCTTTGATTTGCCTTCATAACTCAAACGATGAGGACGACGATACTTAGTTCTATTAGGCATTAACATAATTAATTACCTCCCTTTTCGCTAGCAGTCTCTTCAGCAACTGTCTCAGTAACTGTTTCAACTTTCTCTTCACGTTTTTGGCGTCTGTCATTACGACGACGGTTATTAGGACGTGTACCTTGTGTCTTAGGTTTTTCTGGTTCTTGTACCATTTCACCTGGAAGAACTTCGCCACGGCAAATCCATACTTTAACACCAAGTTTACCATATGTTGTCATAGCTTCTTCCCAAGCGTAATCGATATCTGAACGAAGTGTATGTAAAGGAACAATACCTTCTGCATATCCTTCAGCACGAGCGATATCTGCGCCACCTAAACGACCAGAAACAGATGTTTTGATACCTTTAGCGCCTGCGCGCATAGTTTGTTGGATAGCTTTCTTTTGTACTGTACGGAAAGATTGTCTTTCTTCTAGCATCTTAGCTATCTTCATAGCAACTAGACGAGCATCTAAATCTGGATTAGCAATTTCAACGACATTTAAATCGATTTGTTTGCCGCCAGTTAATTTGATTAATTGCTTTTTAATGCTTTCAATCTTAGCACCATCAGCACCTACAAACATACCTGGACGAGCTGTGCGGATGATGATGCGAACATGGTTTTTACTTCTTTCGATTTCGATACGAGAAACCATGCAATCTTTGCTCTCTTTTTCAATGAGCTCACGAATTTTAATGTCTTCCATTAATAATGTGCCATAATCTTTTTCAGCATACCAACGAGATTGCCAATCACGAATGACACCAATTCTTAAGCCGACTGGATTAACTTTTTGACCCATAGTTTCCCCCTTATCTTTCCTCAACCACAACAGTGATGTGGCTAGTTCTCTTTAAAATCTTATGACCACGACCCTTTGAAACGGCACGGAAGCGTTTCATAGTCATGCCTTCATTGGCATAACATGCCTTTACATATAACTTATCTTCGTCCATTTGATAGTTATGTGTAGCATTTGCCATTGCTGACTTTAATACTTTTGCAATCACCTCAGCAGAGTGATTTGGCGTAAATTTTAATATAGCCATTGCTTCTTTTGCGTCCTTACCACGGATAAGGTCTAAAACTAGACGAACCTTACGAGAAGCGATACGGACAGATTTAGCTGTTGATTTTACTTCCATCTTATTCCCTACGCTTTCTTGTCACTACCGTGACCACCAAATTTACGAGTTGGCACGAATTCACCTAATTTATGACCAACCATATCTTCTGTTACATATACAGGAACATGTTCCTTACCATTGTAAACTGCAAATGTGTGTTCAACGAAATCTGGGAAAATTGTTGAACGACGAGACCAAGTCTTAATAACTTCTTTTTTTCCTGATTCATTTAGCGCAACAACTTTTTTCATTAGATGTTCATCGCAAAATGGACCTTTTTTCAAACTACGACTCATTCTTACTTACTTCCTTTCTTTCGTTATTATTTACCATTTCTTCTTCTTACGATTAGAGCGTTAGAAGCTTTCTTTGTCTTACGAGTCTTAACACCCATAGCCTTCTTGCCCCAAGGCGTCATAGGAGACTTACGTCCGATAGGTGTACGGCCTTCACCACCACCGTGAGGGTGATCGCAAGGGTTCATAACAGAACCTCTGACAGTTGGACGGATACCCATCCATCTTGAGCGTCCAGCCTTACCTAAGTTAATCAAGCTATAGTCTTCATTACCGACGCTACCTACAGTCGCACGGCAAACACCTAAGACTTTTCTAACTTCACCACTCGCAAGACGAATAGTTACATATTTTTCTTCAATACCTAAGATTTGAGCACTGACACCAGCAGCTCTTGCTAGTTGTCCACCCTTACCAGGTTTTAATTCGATATTGTGGATAATTGTACCTTCAGGCATGTTGCGCATCTGTAAAGCATTACCTACTTTGATATCACATACATCGCCAGATACGATTTTAGTTCCAACTTCTAATCCCTTAGGAGCTAGAATATAACGTTTTTCACCATCAGCATAGTGTAGTAATGCGATATTGGCATTGCGGTTTGGATCGTATTCGATAGCAGCGACATTAGCTGGAATACCATCTTTGTTACGTTTGAAATCGATAATACGATATAGTTGTTTATGCCCGCCACCATGATGACGAGTTGTAATACGTCCTGTGTTGTTACGGCCACCAGACTTAGAGAAACTCATAGTCAAGCTCTTTTCAGGCTTTTTCTTTGTGATTTCCTCGAATGTAAGTCCAGTCATTCCTCTTCTACCAGGAGTAGTTGGCTTATATTTCTTAATCGCCATTTATTTTTTCCTCCTTATGCAATTTATCCGGAAATAGCATATATCTTCCGATAGTTAATTTAATTATTTGTCACTTAAGATATCGATCTTGTGACCTTCTTTTAATGTGACATAAGCTTTCTTGAAAGCATGTGTCTTACCAACGTAACGGCCAACTCTCTTAGTCTTTGATTTAGTGTTGGCAACATTGATCTTTTCTACTTTTACACCGAAGATTTCTTCAACGGCTTGTTTAATCTGAATCTTGTTTGTGTCCTTAGCAACTTCAAAGACAACAGTGTTGTTTGTATCCTGGCTTTTTAATGTCTTTTCAGTTACAAGTGGACGAATGATAATGTCTCTAGCGTTACTCATCACCTAAAGCCTCCTCAACTTTCTTAGCAGCTGTCTTGGTCATTACTAACTTACCAGCGTTTTGAAGATCATAGATAGTTAAACCTTCAACTGTAGTCATATATACATTAGGAAGGTTTCTCAATGATAGATATGCATTGTCGAAATCTTCTTCAATATCTACGACGAATAGTACTTTTCTTTCAATCTTGAAAGCTTCTAATACTTTCTTGAATTCTTTTGTCTTAGCTGTTTCCATGACAATTGAATCAAGGATGTACATATTATCGCTTTGAGCTTTTAAAGATAAGCCAGAGCGAAGAGCTAAACGGCGAACCTTACGATTGATTTTGAATGTATGGCTTCTTGGAGTAGGACCGAAGGCAATTCCGCCGCCTCTGAATTGAGTAGCTCTAATAGAACCTTGACGAGCATTACCTGTACCCTTTTGGCTATATGGTTTCTTACCACCACCAGATACTTCACGACGATTTTTTACATCATGAGTACCTTGGCGCCAAGATGATGTCTGACGCAATACTGCATCAAAGATTGCTTGGTTGTTTGCTTCAATATTGAAGACGTTTTCTGCTAATTCGATATCGCCAACTTTATTAGCACTTAAATCATAAACATCAAACTTAGCCATCTATTACGCCTCCTTTTCATTTAATAGAACTTTTGGTTCTACATGTTTGATACTCTTTGTAGTTGTCTTAACGATGACAAGACCTCTTTTTGGTCCTGGAACGTTACCCTTAATAAGCATATAGTTTTTCTCAGCATCAACTTTGATAACCTCAAGGTTGCGGTTAGTTGTGCGATAAACACCTTCATGACCAGCCATAGCTGTTCCCTTTTCGATACGACCGTTGTTACGACCAGTAGTAGCTAATGAACCGATATGACGGATGTTCTTTGATCCACCGTGAGAACGAGGACCTTGAGTAGCATTGTTACGAACAATAGTACCCATGTAACCTTTACCTTTTGAGATACCAGTAACATCCACGATGTCACCAGCGGAAAAGATATCAACTTTAACTTCTTGACCAACTTCAAGTTCAACTTCATCTAAACAAACTTCTCTCAAGAAACGTTTAGGAGCTGTGTTGGCTTTTTTAGCATGACCAATCAGAGCCTTAGTGCTGCGAGATTCTTTAACATCTTCTAAGCCCAATTGGATTGCTTCGTAGCCGTCATTTTCAACGACTTTCTTTTGCATAACCACGTTTGGTTCACATTCAACAACAGTAACTGGAATCAGTTTGCCATCTTCTGTGAAGACTTGAGTCATGCCAAGTTTTCTTCCAAGTATTCCTTTCATGATGTCACCTTTCTATTTCTTATAATTTGATTTCGATATCAACACCGCTAGGCAATTCAAGACGTGATAATGCATCGATTGTCTTAGCGCTAGGGCCGATAATCTCAATTAAACGCTTGTGCGTTCTTACTTCGAACTGTTCACGTGAATACTTATATTTGTGAGTAGCACGAATAACAGTGATGATTTGCTTCTCTGTTGGAAGCGGAATAGGTCCAATAACCTTTTTAACTCCACCCTCTTCAGCTGCTTTGACAATCTTTTCTGTCGCAACATCTAATGAGCGGTGTTCGTAAGCCTTTAATTTAATTCTTACGTTGTTTTTTGCCATGAAATTTTCCTCCTTCATTTCATCATCAAGGTTGATATTTTGCCTTGAATACTCACTCCATGTGAATTCCCTGGTTATCACACAGGTACACAGGTCTCCGTGTGCCAGCAACCTCCCATATCTCAGCGAGCGCTATAACATTATACTAATTCGACAATACCGATGCAAGAAAAAAATATCGAATAATGCTAAAAAATGCCTATTTTCCTATCTTTTTTTATCATCTTAGAGCAACGCCTATACGTGTTTCATATCCCTTTAAGAAAAAAATGCCCTTTCAGGCATTATTTGTAGCATATTTCTTTGAGGTATAGACCACATGGATCGATATTAAAACGATGTTTAGACTTGTTAGGATGCTCTATCATATCTCTTACTTCGGCCAGATTTTTTTTGCCTCTACCTAAGTCGATAAGCGTACCTATTATCATCCTTACCATATGTCTTAAAAAGCCACTTCCCTCAATCGTAAAAACTAAAAGATTATCTTTAATGACATAATCTAGACGATAGATAGTTCGCCATTGGTCTGGATATAAGTCATAGGGACTGGTATTGAAAGAACCAAAGTCGTGATAACCAATAAATAGAGGCAAAGCCTCATCGATTAATTCGTAATTTAATTTATAAGGACAATAATAAGCTAAGTCCTTTAAAAAGACATCATACTCATTGATATTGATATGATATTCATAAGTCTTCTTAACTACGCTAAAACGCGCATGGAAGCTCTCATCGACTAATTCAACCTCAAGGATATGAATATCCTTAGGTAGTAAACCATTTAAGGAAGCCTTCAATTTATATTCATCTAATTTATCTTCATAATCAAAATGAAAGACTTGGCCGTAAGCATGAACACCGCTATCAGTCCTAGAAGCCATGATGATGCGAATATCTTTTTGTAAGATGATTTTAAGTCTTTCTTCAATTACCTCTTGAATGCTTAGACCATTGATCTGTCTTTGAAAACCAACATAGTTGGTGCCATTATAAGCACAAAGAACTTTATATCTCATAAGTAGATATTCATAAGTATCATTGCGCCCATGAGTGACAATGACATAGCCAAGAGTAAGAAATCACCAAAGTGATACTTCAAGAGTTTATATTTAGTGCGCTCTTTGCCAGGGACATATCCCCTAGCCTCCATCGCATTAGCTAGTTCATCAGCTCTTTGAAAGGCCACAGAAAATAGCGGAACTATTAATGATAGTATAGCCATAATCTTCTCTTTTAATTTGCCCTCTTCAAAGTCGACACCACGTGACTTTTGCGAATTCATAATGCGCATAGTCTCTTCAATAATTAAAGGAATAAAGCGTAAAGCCAAAGATATCATGATGGCTATTTCATGAGCAGGAACCTTAAATCGTTTTAAAGGCACCAAGAGATATTCAATGCCTAAGGTCAAATCAAGTGGTTTAGTCGTCGCTGTTAGACAAGTAGTCACCATAATCATGAGCAAGAGTCTGACTACGATATATAAGGTATCAATAATAGCTTCACTATATATTTCAATAAAACCCAGATTCAACCATAAGTCACCTTCTTTAACCGATAAGATATTGATGACGAATAAAAATATCATCATAAAAGTCATCGGTTTAAAGGCCTTGATGATAAATTTAAAACGAAGTTTAGCTAAAAGTAGGGTAAATAATATAAAGATAGCTAAGACTAGATAGCCTAAAAAACCACTAGGAATAAATATAGCCACCAACATGATTAACATTGCGATAATCTTAGCGCGTGGATCGAGGCGATGGATAGGCGTATCCATCGGTATATATTTACCAAATACTAGATTATTCATGTTTAATCACCTTCGATACTTCATCAACTATCATATTTAAACTATCAGCTTTGATATCAAAACCAACTCTGTTTAATTCTCTTTTAAACATGATATCCATAGGCAAGAGTAAATCATATTTATCCCAATTGGCCTCATCTTCAAAAAAGCTCTTACTATCGCCAGTATAGGCAACCTTGCCATCTTGCATCAAAATGACATTATCACAATCATGATAGACGATTTCATTATCATGAGTAACTAAAATGATAGTCTTATCATAATCTTTATTTAAGCTCTTAAAAAGATTCATCATCTCTTTGCTGCCCTTAGGGTCTAGACCAGCTGTAGGCTCATCAAGAACTATAACTTCAGGGTCCATAGCTAAAATACCGGCAATGGCCACTCTTCTTTTTTGGCCACCCGATAAATCTAAAGGACTGCGTTCATAATATGTCTCATCTAAACCAACTAGTTTCAAAGCTTTCTTTGCCGAACTTATTGCTTCTTCTTCACTTTGGCCGAAATTCTTAGGACCAAAAGATACATCTTTTAAAATAGTTTCTTCAAATAGTTGATATTCACTAAATTGAAAAACTAGACCAACTTTAGAGCGCAACATCTTTAAACCTTTATTTTTCTCATTGGCTTTAATATTGTGGTCTAATATTTCTAATTCACCTTCACTTGGTAAAAGTAGGGCATTTAAGTGTTGAACTAGGGTCGATTTACCACTGCCTGTCTGACCAATAATAGCAGTCATCTTGTGCATGGCAATATCTAAATTGATATGATTTAAAGCCTTAAAGGCATAGGGCATATCAGGAGAATAAACATAGCTTAAATCTTTGAATGTAATTGCCATAATTCTTCAGCCACTCCTTTAATATCATCACTAGTTAGGTTGATGCCCTTTTTCTTAAATAGCTTCTTCAATTCATATATATAAGGTATATCTAAACCTATCTGTTTAAGCTTATCTGCATCCTTAAAGATATTTTCTGCCTTATCAACCGCAAATATCTTTCCCTTATTCATCACGATACAATTATCAGCATAGAGAGTTTCTTCAATATCATGCGTAATTGATAAAATAGTTAAATTCTTATCCTTATGCAACTCATGTATGAGCTCTTTAATCTCTTTTCTTCCCTTAGGGTCCAACATCGAAGTTGCCTCATCCAGAATCAATATCTCTGGACGCATAGCTAAAACCCCAGCGATAGCTACACGTTGTTTCTGCCCACCTGATAGATTAGATGGCTCCTTATCCAAGTACTCTAACATGTTGACCTTTTGAGCATAGTTATTGATAATATCATCCATATCTTCATGGGGAACTTGATGATTCTCCAAACCAAAAGCAATATCATCACGTACAGTCGAACCAATAAATTGATTATCTGGATTTTGAAAGACAATACCTAAACGATTGCGTATCATTTCTAAACTGTCTTCATTCATCAAGATGCCATCAATATATATCTCGCCACTTTTAGCTGGTAAAAGACCTGCTAATAGTTTAGCCAATGTACTCTTACCAGAACCATTATGACCAATGATAGTCGTATAAGTTCCCTTAGCTATCTCGATATTGATATTATCGAGTACCAAGTTATTTTCTTCATATGCAAAACAGAGATTTTTAACTTCGATTATTTTCATAGCTTTATAATTATACTTATAAAAAAGCAAAAAATAAAGCAATACAAACTCAGCAATAAGTGGACTAAAGAAATAGGAAACATAAGCATCAAGATATTATTTTAAATAGTAAGTAAAAGGTAGCACTATCAATGCTACCTCAATAAATAATATCTAATGATGTGGATCTGGATGATGAGTACTTCTATTTACATTTGGTGTACTCACAGGTTTACTAGTAGGTGAAGTGCTTGGATTCTCAGTTGCACAAGCCGTTAGTCCTACAATTAATAGAATCGATAATAAAAGCATAAGCATTCTTTTCATCATTCACTTCCTCCTTTACTTTCAATGATAAAGATTTCTCTACATCTACATTCTAATAATAATAATAGTAGTAGTAAATATTTCTGTGATGCTATTTGCAGATAGATACTATGTTTTGACCCAAAATCTTATTGAGCTTATATAGAGAGCTAATCTAAATAAGAAGATAATATTAATGAATAAGTTCGAATGTCTCGCAATCTTTTGATGCACGATCTGGATACTCATAAATACCACATACAAATACTTTTGAATAATTTTCTAGATATGTATATTCTTTGTAAGAATTGGCATCTAATACATTATTTTTTCTAACTATATATCCATCATCATTATAGATGTATGTACTTTCGCCATTATATTCAGGATAGTCTATATTGATATACTTTTCATGAATTTTGCGATGATCGGCACAATATTCAAATGTAGTAACACCAGACAACTCATCTTTATTATAGTCTAATATCGCTAACGTTTTGCCATCTTCACTAAAGTAATATATGTTATCTCTTGTATGAATAGGACTGTCCAATTTCTCGCTCTCCATATATTCGGCATAATATTTTGAGACTCTTGATGGTGAACCGTTATCATGTCTTTTTATATTAGTGGTAATCACTGCGTCAATACGTTTTTCAATAGCTTTCGATTGTAAACCGTCTTCATCATACTCAAAAGAATATTCAAAATTACCATTCATGGTCTTGATGCTATATACCTTTCCATCTTTATAACATTCATACCCACCATCATCACGAAGATAGCGTATGCTTCCACCGTCATTATATTTAACTCTATAAATGTTCTTCTTTTACATTATCAAAACTTTTTCCAGCAATTTCATATACATGGTGGTATATATCAGTAATGACATCATTTTCATCTAATATATATACTGTATAATTAGACTTTTTGAATAATTCTTGATTATTAGAAGATAATAGATAAGGTACACCGTAATATCTATCTTTTAAAGTAGTACTCTTGCCTTGATAATAATCAACATTCCTGTTATCTACATAGAATGGATCAAAATTTATATCATAATCAATGAGTATTCTTGAATGTAAATTATCATTATCATCATAACCATCTTTTAAATCAACGATTAACTCTTCTATTTCCTCGCCTTCTCCATACATCAAACCTTTGTCGAGTGTTCTTACCGCATCAAAATAATCTTGATTAATGATTTGGGCTTTAAACAAATTGATATAAGTGAGTTCATTTGTATTATCTTCCTTAAGTTCAGCCTTCAACAAATCTATTTCATCACTCATATCATTTTTATTCTGGCACGCTACCATAAAGAAGATAAGAATTAAAGTTAGTAGACGTTTCATATATATTATCTATTAGTTAAAAACTTTCTTATTTACTTACACTATAAGCTGTTGTGAATTAGTTCACAATATATTGTATAAATATAGATAAACTTTTTGACTTTCCGTTAATGAAATGTAACGCAAAGAAAAAAAGAAAACCCAGCTATTGCTGAGTCTATTCCTCTTCTTCAGGTGCACTTTCAATTAATTTTTTGCACTTTCTTTCAAATTCTCTTCTCTCCATCATGACTACTGCATCACAACCAAGACACTTAATCTTGATATCAGCGCCCATTCTGATGATGCGCCAATAGTGCGATTTACGACATGGGTGGTCTTTTTTCATTTGCACAATATCATTTAATTTATAATTTTCTATCATTATTAACTCCCATATTCTTACGATAAGCCTTAAGTGTATTTTCTAGTAAGAAGGCTATCGTCATTGGACCTACTCCCTTAGGAACAGGGGTTATGGCACTAACTTTATCTTTGACATCTTCGAAGTCGACATCGCCACATAAGTGTCCATCTACTCTATTGACACCGACGTCGATGACATAGGCACCATCTTTAATATATTCATGATTGATAAACTTAGCTTTACCAATAGCGACAATGAGAACATCTGCATTTAAACACTTAGACTTTAAATCCTCGGTCTTAGAGTGACAAATAGTAACTGTGGCATCTTTTGCTAGAAGGAGTCTAGCAAGTGGTAACCCCACTAACATGCTTCTACCGATGACAGTGGCATTCTTGCCTTTTAAATCCACTTTCATCTCTTCTAATAGATTCATAACCCCAAGTGGTGTACAAGGATAAAATCCTTCTTCTTGTAAGAATAACTTGCCCATATTATGAGTAGTCAAACCATCGATATCCTTAGTAGGTAAGACAGTCTCTAATATCTTACGCTCATTTAGATGAGCAGGTAAAGGAAGCTGCACTAATATGCCATCAACATCATCCTTATAATTAAACTCATTAATATTATCAATCAAATCTGTTTCGCTTATATTTTCAGGTAATTGCCACAAGGTAAAACGCATGCCCACTTCAGCGCAAGCCTTACTCTTGCCCTTGGCATATGATAATGAGGCAGGATTATTGCCAACCATGATGACTACTAAATGAGGCTTACGCAAATGTGTATAAGTTTCTAATTCAGTTTTAATTCTATCTTTTATCTTCTTGGATACTTCACTACCATATATTACTTCCATATTTAACCCCTCAATATAAATGTCTTAGGGCCATCATTAATTAAAGAAATCTTCATATGAGCACCAAAGACACCAGTCTTAACTATTATTCCTTGATTTTCTAGACACTTATTAAAATAATCATATAACTCTTTAGCTCTATCACCTTTTTGTGCCTTTGTAAAGCTTGGCCTATTACCGCTGCTAGTATCGGCGTAGAGAGTAAATTGAGATATCGATAATATTTCACCCTTTGTGGTGTGAATATCGAGATTCATCTTGCCTACCTCATCTTCAAAGACACGTAATTTACTCAGCTTTAAAGCCATCTTCTCACATATCTTTTCATCATCTTCTGTACCTATACCAACTAATACCATATAGCCATTATCTATCTTACTGATGACTTTTTCATCAACAGTGCATGATGCTTCTAAAACAGTCTGTACTACTAATTGCATGTATCAATTGTATCACATAAAAACTGAGTAAGCCCAAAGTTTAATGCTAGCGATATAAAAAAATAGAAATAATGTATATATAGAATCAATTAATTTTTCGTGATACATTCAATGTGTAAGGAGTGCTTATGAAGGAAGAATTATTATCTATTGGAAGAATGGCTAAATTGAATCGAGTTTCTATACCTACACTTCGTCTCTATGATGATATGGGTCTTTTAAAACCACGTTATGTCGATCCAGATAGTGGCTACAGATATTATGATATACATCAAAATGCTCGTTTAGATATGATTGCCTACATGAAAGAATTAGGTATGAGTCTTGCGGAAATAGCTAATGCTTTTAAAAAGGAAGATTTAGATATAATTGAATCTTTATTAGTACAGAAAAGCGAACAGATTCATGAACAAATTCGCCAATTAAAAGCTAGACATGACGCCGTCGACAGAGCAATCATGTCGATAGAAAGATATCGTAAGTCTCCTTCTACCGGCACTACATCTCTTGAATTTATTGACCAGCGTTATATTTGGGGTATTCCTTGTTCCATCAATTTCTACAATAGTGACATCAGTAGCTATGAAAAAGTATTAATAGATTTAAGGACAGCCTTAGATAAAAATGGATTTAGACAAATTCATTCATATAATGTTGGCACTTCCATAGCCAAAGATGATTTTATTAATATGAATTTTGTTGCCAATCAGATATTTATCTTTACCAATCGCCATGAACAAAATCCCTCTGTACACTTAAAAGTAGTAGATAGCGGCATGTATGCCTGCATATATTTAGATAATTATGATGATGAAATAGTTTATGCCAAAAAGCTCAAAGACTTTTGTGATGAGCACGATTATCATATCGCTGGCGACTATATCTGTGAAATCATGACCGAATTTAACGTCTTTGATAGTGAGCAGAGAAGCATGTTCCTAAGATTACAAGTTCCCATTAGTTTTACAAAAGATAAAAAATTCACAAAGTCCATTGACTCTCACCTTAGATGATAGTTCATACTGAAACCATAAGAAGAATCATAATTGAATTTAACAGGAGGTAAAAGTATGGAAAAAATTAAAGTAGTTCAATATGGTTGTGGAAAGATGGCGAAATATACTCTTCGTTATCTCTATGAACATGGTGCTCAAATCGTGGGAGCTATCGATGTAAATCCTGCCATTGTCGGTCAAGATGTCGGCGACTTTGCAGATCTCGGCGTTAAGACTGGTATAATTATTTCTAATGATGCTGACAAAGTACTCGATGAATGCGATGCAGATGTCGCAATCGTAACTTTATTCAGCTTTATAAATGATATTTATGACCATGTAGAAAAATGTGTATCACGTGGCATTAATGTCATCACTACTTGCGAAGAAGCTATTTATCCATGGACTACAGCTGCCGCTCAAATCAATCGCTTAGATACCCTTGCAAAACAACACAATTGCACAATTACTGGTTCAGGTATGCAAGATATTTTCTGGATCAATAGTGTAGCGATGATAGCTAGCGGCTGTCACAAACTCACTAAGATTAAGGGCGCTTATAGTTATAATGTAGAAGACTATGGTCTAGCTCTAGCTGAAGCTCATGGCTGCAACTTAACTAGGGAAGAATTTGAAGAAAAGATTGCTCATCCTACAGTATTTGAACCTTCATATGCTTGGAATGCCAGTGAAGCTCTTTGCAACAAATTAGGTTTGACAATTAAATCCATCACTCAAAAACATGTTCCTTATACTAGCGACCATGATGTCTACAGTGAAACATTAGGCGAAACAATTAAAGCTGGAAGATGTATTGGTATGTCTGCCGTTGTAACAATCGAAACTATGCAAGGCATTACTATTGAAGAAGAAACAATCGGTAAAGTATATGGACCAGAAGATGGTGATATGTGTGACTGGTGGTTGACTGGTGAACCTGATACAGAATTCCATGTCGTAAAACCTGCAACAGTAGAACACACTTGCGCCACAGTTGTAAATCGTATCCCTTCACTAATCAAAGCACCTAGTGGATATGTAACTTGTGATCAACTCGAGCCACATTCATATTTAACTTATCCAATGGAATTCTATAAATAATAATAAACATAGTAAAGCTGTTAGAAGTAAATGATTATTTCTAACAGCTTTTTAAATGCTAAAATATCGCAATTCTTCTATCTAATTGATAATTGAAATAATTTAGACAGCTAAAGATGATGCAATTATGAATCCCATTCCCTAAACAAAAAAAGAAGCTATTAGCAATGGATTAACCATTTACTAATAGCTCCTATATTTTTTATTGTTCTAGATTAAATAAAGACATGCTAGTTTCATAAATGAGATAAATATTATCGAGGATATTTTCATATTCAGCAGCAAAGTCATCGCCAGTAAGTTCTATAGCATATCTTCCATCTTTATTTTTTAAAATACCTTTACCATCTCTATATAGTTTAAGATAATCTACACCTTCTTTACTTCTAAGTACGATATAGTCTTCACCTGTTATCTCATTTTCATCTATTACTTCTACATCACACTTAGCTATAGTTTCAATACTTTCGACGATGGAAGATGTATATCCTTCCATAGTTTCCCTAAATTCAGTATATTCAGTATATTTGTCTGCATAATCAGGGAATTCTTTGGCGAATTCAGAAGATTCTAGGACTTCAACTTTTGTTAAGCCCATAGTACTCATATGAGGTAGGTCATCTTTTGCAGGATTAATGAGTATATCGCTACGATCAACATCACTAAAATATGCCATCATATTGTTAGAAGTACAAGCGCCAAAGATGAATAGTGCCATTATTATCATTAATACTTTTTTCATTGTTAGTCTCCTTCTTTTATAAAGTCTTTATGCCTATCACAATAAATATAAGTATTAGAGTAATAAGTAATACTTGATTTTTATAGTTGGAAGCTATATGGCAAAAAGACTATTATTATCATAAAGTCCATATAACTACCAACTATAATAAAATACCATTTCTATACCTGTGATTATTATTATTAATTCTTAACATATATTATGTCCTCTTATTTATTTACAATTTAATTGTATAATTAAGTATTTTTTTTTGCAAATTTTATGGGAAAATAAGGACTTTTGTTAAGAAAGTCTAACGATTATTTTTTTAATCATGATGGCTTAAATAAGATTTTTAATGTTAGGAATTAGAAAATATTAATAAGTTTATATTTCCCATACAACATTTTTAAACATTCAAAAAGGACAGAAAAGTCGATAATTAAGAGCTTTCTGTCCTTTTAACTATTCTACAACTGTCAAAGTTGGTGCCGTGTTTTTTTCATTCAATTTTCTTAATTTTGTGAAAATGAATTTATTCTTCAATAATTTCATATTTTTTTAATTTT
>CASEQH010000065.1 GCA_949290085.1 uncultured Bacillota bacterium
AACCAATGTATCCGGAGCCAATTCACCGTCGTGATCACGGAAGTCGTGGCTTAACTGTTTAACACGGAATTCGATGGCTTCATCTTTATTGGTTGTCAATACAACATTGTCATCTGCATCTTTACCAACATAAGCTGTTACTCCTAATCCTGTTTCAAATGAGAAATACTTGCCGTTAACCAATTCCTTATCCATATCGAACTTCACATAGCCGTTTTCACTAGCTAAGCCCAGTTCTGCATCTTTAGCTTTTGTAATATAAACAGTTTCCCACTTATCAGTATATGGATTTTTACAGATTTCATATTTACCAGCTGTATCTGTCAAACGGATGACCCATGCATCATCTTGAAGCGTATTAGCAATGTTAAATCGTGCACCTGATTCACGGTTTACAAAATAATATTGATCTTTCTCGTCAACAATCTTCTTATACAGCAACCACTGTCCTTCTGGATTTGTCAAATCTACCTGAGAAATAGGAGCAAACAATTGCTCATAAGAATCAATATCAGCATCTACAACCGGAGACATAGACTGTTCATTTTCACCAGCACCTCTTGTAATATTCCAAATCTTTCCAGCGAATGTTGCAGGAATATCTACAATTGAGCCAGGAACTTCTGTTGTAAAGCTGATATATGGAGCTAATGCACCTAATTGAGATTTTGGATCATCATAATTATTATCTTCAACATCAGCTAATCTATCGTTACATTTTGTATAAGCAATAGTAGTCAGCATATTGCTCTTTACACCAGCGACATTTACTGAAGATACGAATACGCGTAGACCTTCGCCTTTAAGATCATTAGCAGCTGCAGTAGCATCTATCTTACCAATCTTCTCTACATTCGGCAAAGTTACGATCAAAGAGTCTGTATCATTGAAATCATAAGACTTGAATACTTTGAACTGAGCATTTTTCTTTTCTGTATCAGTCAACTGTTCAAAAGCATGTTCACTGATTGTCTTGAAGTTATAACCACGATAGAAAGCACTCTTTGTTCCATTCAAAGTTGCATCCGCATCACCAATATAATCATCTGATAAAATGATATATTCGTTATTGGCATTCTTCAAATAGAATACTTTATCTTCATTCTTTTCTGTATCAGTTACACCTGTTTTATCATACTTAGAAGAAACAGCTGTCAATTTACCAGAGAATGCTTCAGCACCTACCAAGTTAGGATATTCTTTACCTTTTGAAGAGAAATCCAACATGAATCCACCATTCAATTCAGCGTTCATGTCTTGTACTTGGATGGCTTCTTCGTCGATATCAATAATATTCCAACTCAATGCATAATTTTCTACACCTACCTTTTTCCCTGCAACTGGGTAAGTTAAACCAGAATCACTTGAAGGAGAATTATATCCTAATGCATAATATGTAGTATTATCAGTTTCAACCGGAAAATAAGCCAATATCAAATTATCATTGTCACTTTCCATCACATAGAAACGACTTATTTTATTAGCAGCTGTTGTTGCATCGGTAGCTAATTGATGAGTAGACTTATCTAACGTCAAAGTATAACCATCTTGATTAACAATTTCAACAAGAGCTTTACATGCCGGTTGTGGATAATTTTCTCCTGCGGTTAAAGGAATCACCTTAAATGTCCAATAAGAAGATTCATCTAATAAATCTGACTTTTGAGACATAACCAATGATCCATTCTTAATAGTCAAATAGTAATCACCAGTAGAAGACCAACTAGATCCAGTTATATAATTATTCACTGTCTCCAATTGCCAATACTTACCAGCATTATCTAATGCACCATTAGGAGCCGATGCGACCCAATCAACTCCTGCTGTCTGAGCGAATGCGGATCCACTTAACAAGAGTCCCGCACAAAGTGTAAGTACTTTTTTGTTCATAATAAGTAAAATTAATATTAATAATAGAGTAATAATAAATTCTTCTTTTCTATAAGGCTTCCGAAAGTTCTAAAAACGGAAGCGGTGGCATTTCATTTTTAGCCACAAT
>CASEQH010000066.1 GCA_949290085.1 uncultured Bacillota bacterium
CTTGGGATTAAACAGATTGTTAGATATCTTGGGCAAACTATCATTTGCCATCTTGATTATGATGATCATCGTTGCGTTAATCGGTATTTTTAATCCTGTAGATGGTATTAGCGAAGGTAGCAAATTAGCATTAGCTGCTCCTAGTGATATAGTTGCTCGCCAGGGTACAAATTGGTTCATTAGTGGATTAATGTATTTTTCATGGGCTATCTTATGTCAGACATCATTTGCGGCAAGCTTAGGAAAAAGCAGCATATACAAAGAGGGCGATATCAGAAAAGGAATGTATTTTGGTGGCCTAGGATTTATGCTACTGGCTGCGGTTCCATCCATTGCAATAGTTGCTAATTTCAGTATTTGTGAGGGGTCCTCCATCCCTACAATCGTTATAGCAAAGGAAATTAATCCAATTCTTGCGATTATATTTAGCTGTGTAGTTGTCATTGCAATTTATACTACATGTTCACCTCTTTGTTGGTCAGTTGCCAATGCATTTATTAAACAAGAGTCGAACAACTTTAAGTGGATGGTTGCAGGCTTACTATTACTCGCATTTATTGGAAGCAACTTCGGTTCATTTACTGACATATTGTACTTGGGAACATCGATATCTGCTTATGTTGGTTTTGTATTTATTGCGACTATCATTGTTACCATACTGATAAGAAGACCTAAAGTAGCAGTTGAAGAAACAGAAGAGTAATATCAGGATGAAGAGTAATCTGTACGATGTATGATTTGGATGAGATTCTGATAAAAAATGTACGGATATTAGGCATGATATTCATATGCATTCCGACGTATCAGGATACGAATCAGATACAAAAGGAAGATTGATAGGTTTTAGTACGGAGAATACACATCTAATAATACATGATATGGGACAGCCTTAGACTTTCGAATGAGAGTAGTACTGTAATATATTGTATCATCTACGGTACTGATACCATACTTAGCGATATCTTTTCTTTTAAGGTTCAAGAAAGTAATGATTAGTATTAAAGAGTCTGTGAGCTTCCTTTCAATCATGAGCAATACAATATATATAGAATGAGGAATCAGCACCCACACGAAAGTTTAGAGTAGTATCATTTAAGTGTAGCGAGCCGCAAAACCTACTGAATGATACTACTCTACTGTGGCCGATCACTGCCTCCTACTCGATCCTTCTCTTTATCGCTAAATGCATAGAATCCGTCCTCTTACGCCAATCAGTATTTCCGATGTTTGTTTTAGGATGTTGTTCGGTGTGAGTCCTCATTTGTCGTATTAAAATCGAACGTTTCATCAATGTGGAGTGAAGATTTGTATTCCGAGGTCGAACAGGCCCGAGAAATATCCATAAGAGACAGACGTGAGAAACACCCACGAATAACCTTTAATGAAAGACTGATAAAATATGACTATTATGATTTAACCAAAGCTTATCAGTCACTGCACTTGAACTATTGAAACTGCTGCATATCGAGCGGTTCGCACGGTTGCGTGAGAGGAGGCAGCTAATCGCTGCCTCCTACTACTAAAATAAGTTTCCCACATTGTCCTTACATCCAGTAAGGAATTACCCCTCTTGCTGCTTAAGCTGTTAGAATGATTGAAGCAATAGGTATATTGACCACCTTACTTGGACTAAGTGTCCGTAATTGAGACCGATAACTAGCTTTTCATTCGCAGTGTTAGTTTTACGCAGGTTAAACCATACATTGGTGTATGCGTCCGTGTCACACCACAGCAGATAGAATAGGCAATGAGTAAAACTGAGGAATGCCATTACATATCAAAAAAAGGAGTTACATCAACATGAACATTAACGCAGTAGGTATCGATGTTTCAAAACGTAATAGCCATGGTAACCATTCTTCGCCCCGGTGATGACTTTGTTCTGAGACATTTTGAAATATCCCACAGTGCATAGGATATACAGAAACTGATAAAACAGATCAAAGGTCTTTAAGGAAACTCTAAAGTGGCGATGGAATGTACTGGATGTTACTACGAGCCGTTATCCCGTGAGATGAGCACAGCAAGCGTTCGATGTGAAGCCGGTTATGCGCCGCTTACATCGAACACTTTTTCGATGTTTAAGCGATTTTCACGTTTTACATCGAACATTTACCGGTTCGGACAGGGCTTATCCGAGGATTTGTTCGATGCTGGCAGCATTTGAAGGCTTTGAGGCCGAAAAACGGTTCGACCTCAAAGGTGAAATTGGGGTTTCACATCGAAAGCCGCCCATAGCTGCCAATAATAATCCATAGTAGCCTATAGAAACCCATAATAGCCCATAAGAGCCCCCTAAATCCCTCTACCTTCTTTAAGTGCGAGGGATTTTGTGGTATAATAACAAATATTCTATGCGCATTTTGAAAAACGGTTGAAGAACGGGACAATCTGTGTTAATATTTAAAGAAATGCCCCGTGAAAACCTAATAAAATTAAGTTTGAACTATATAAAAATTAAAATTATTAAAACGGCCGGGCTTTGGCGAAGCTGCGGAAGGGCTTCGGCGAAATTGCGGCCGGGCTGAATCAGGACTGAATAGAGGAGAAGGTAGACGTTAATGGCAGACAAGCAGAAGATTATCAACATTGCAGTTATAGCTCACGTAGATGCGGGAAAATCCACCCTGGTAGATGCGTTTCTGAATCAGAGCGGGGTTTTCAGAGCCAACGAGGAAGTGGCGGACTGCGTAATGGACAGCGACGATATCGAGAGGGAAAGAGGAATCACCATCTATTCCAAGAACTGCTCCATAATGCACGGAGATACGAAG
>CASEQH010000067.1 GCA_949290085.1 uncultured Bacillota bacterium
TTTCTTGTATTTTATAACTTAGATGGATACCAAATTGACTACCATCACCTAATAGTTTCTGAAATTTAGGTGTATCATCTGGTGTTGAGATAATTAAGATATCTCTAATCTTTGCCAACATTAAAGTAGATAATGGATAATAAATCATGGGTTTGTCATAGATAGGTAGAAGTTGCTTAGAAACCGATTTAGTCATTGGATATAATCTAGTTCCACTTCCTCCAGCTAATATTATTCCTTTTGTCATCACTCGTCCTCCATATAGTAGAATATTATCTTATCGGCACTCTGTGGTAAGCCATAGTAGTCCTTAAATGTCTCAAAATGATAAGTATCGCCAGGTTCCACATCCCCGCCATGAATAGTATAAATAGGGAAGCGTGGAATCCATGCCTCTTCAACTTCCGGATGGTCTTTGTAATATTCTATAATTTCTAATCTTTCATTTTGACGTAAACCAACTAATCGATATTTAAAGATATATTCATTGGCCCTATCAAATATCACTCCCATTGATATGATAAGTAGTATAGCCAATATACTCTTAGACATCTTGATCTCATCTATCACCAAGGCAATGACAATAATCATAAAAAAGACAGTATACAGGGAACTTCTAGAGCCAAAGATAGGTGAATACATCATCACTAGATTACATGTACCAGCAATAGTAAAAAAGAAGATGGCCTTATCTCTTCGCTTACCTTCTAAACACATAAATAATAAAGCTAAGATATCTATGGTGTAGATAGGCCAGAATATCATATTAAATAAACCATTAGGGTCTAAAAGATAATTATAATCACCCTTGATGAAGACAAACGAAAAAACTGTTATCACCGCAAGAACTTGAACAAAGATGCTAGATAGTTGCATCAGAAGCGGTAATTTCTTTCTGGAATGAAATATCAATAGTACAACAGTCAGCGATAAAAATAAGATTAAATAATCATTTTTTAAGAAAGTAAAATCGATAAATGATGGATAGCCATTAGCTAGTTTTTCAAAAATATTTAAACTTGCCCATTCGGCATTATCTCTAAGTAATCTTGCACTGCTACCAGGTGATATGCGCATTATAAGAAAAGATATGATACTGCTAAATAGATTGATAAAAAGATATTTCATCATATCGCGATGATTAAAGTAGGCATATATGAGTTCAATAATCACTGCAATTATCATGGCTGCAGCGATATTTTCCATCGTTAAACCAATATAGAATAAGATGATATTGCTCAATATGGTAAGAATGATATGATGAGTCTTCATACTTCTAGTATCAAAAATCATCATCTCAATTATCATAAAATAGATAAGACTCAAAGCTAGAGGTATGACATAAGTAGTACCCATAAGCCAAGTATATGTCTCCATGCGCAAGTTATCATCAACCGATAATATCAAAGCAAGGATAAATAGTGGTACTAAGACATATTTACTTTTCACATGTGCTAATTTATATATAGCTATAAAGATAATAACAAATAATATAGGATTGATAATATTCCATATCTCTTTATGTGGGGCGACTAAAAATCCCCATAATTCACTAAAAAAGCGGCCTGACCAAGAATTATAAAAACCGATAGCTAATTCAAAAGGATTACCACTCATACCATTTAAGGCATATCCCCAGTCATCTCCCGCTAGTGGTGTCTTATATGTTATATAAAAAAATAGGCAGCCTATAAAAAGTGCGCCTATTATATAGAAATATTTACGATAGTTAAGCACTTTTTTCACGTGCCTATTATATCATACTAATCTCGCTTATATAAATCTCTTGTATATACCTTATCTTCGACATCAAGTAAATCGCTATGCATACGATTAGTTATGATTACATCAGATTTCTTTTTAAATTCTTCTAAATCATTAATAACTTCTGACTTAAAGAATTCTTTCTCTTTCAAAGTTGGTTCATAGACAATAACCTTAATACCCTTAGCCTTAATTCTCTTCATGACACCTTGAATGGCTGAAGCCCTAAAGTTGTCACTGCCTGACTTCATCGTTAAACGATATACACCGACAATATCAGGATTTTTAGCGATAATTTGATCAGCTATATAGTCTTTTCTTGTGCGATTTGAATCGACAATAGCTCTGATTAAGTTATTAGGAACATCATCATAATTAGCTAATAATTGTTTAGTATCTTTAGGTAAACAATATCCACCGTAACCAAATGAAGGATTATTGTAGTGGTCGCCTATTCTTGGGTCCATACATACACCTTCGATTATTTCCTTGGTATTTAAGCCTTTCATTTCAGCGTATGTATCTAACTCATTAAAGTAAGAAACTCTTAAAGCCAAATAAGTATTAGAGAATAATTTAATCGCCTCAGCTTCTGTACTATCTGTAAATAATACTCTCGTATCTTCATCTAACGATGCTTCTTTAAGTAAATTGGCAAAGACTTCTCCCTCTTTACTGTGCGAACCAACGACAATTCTAGATGGATGTAAATTATCATAAAGAGCTTTACCTTCTCTTAAAAATTCAGGTGAGAAGAATATCTTTTCAAGCTGATATTTCTCTTTAATCTCTTTAGTATAACCTACAGGAATAGTTGATTTAATTACGATGCAAGCATTAGGATTATATTCGATTATTCTCTCTATTGCCTCTTCAACACTACTTGTATCAAAGAAATTCTTCTTTTCATCATAATTAGTTGGTGTAGCGATAATGACAATATCTGAACCACTATAAGCTTCTTTCTTATCCAATGTAGCTTTTAAATTCAATTCTTTTTCTTTAAAATATCTACTTATCTCTTCATCGACAATTGGTGAAATACGCTTATTAATCATCTCAACCTTTTCTTTGATGATATCTAAGGCTATAACTTCATGTCTTTGGGATAGTAAGACTGCTAATGATAAACCTACATATCCAGTACCGGCAACCGTTATCTTCATTCTCTATTCTCCTTTATAAAAGTCTTTTATCACATTACATATACTATCGATATCTGCTTCGCTCAATCGATAATACATTGGCAATCTCAGTAATCTTTCACTCTCTTTAGTCGTATTAATATCTTCACCATGGAAGCGACCAAATTCTAGACCAGCCTTACAAGAATGTAATGGGATATAGTGGAAAGCACTTCCTATTCCTCTTTCTCTTAAATATACTTGTAGTCTTTCACGTTCTTTTAAATCTTTACATTTAATATAGAACATATGACCATTATGAATACAATTATCAGGTATATACGGTAAATCAATATAGCCATTATCTTTTAACTCAGATAATTTTTCATAATATAAATCAAATGAACGCACCCTATCATCGCGCATTTTATCCATGATTAATAATTGCGGATAGAGATAAGCCGCCAACATATCACTAGGCAAATAGGATGATCCCTTATCAACCCATGTATACTTATCAACTTGGCCATTGATGAACTGAGTTCTATTAGTACCCTTTTCTCTGATGATGGCTGCTCTTTCAATCAACTCATCTCTATTGATAGAAACAGCGCCACCTTCACCCATAGAATAATTCTTAGTCTCATGGAATGAATAACATCCTACATCACCAAATGTTCCTAAGTATTGACCATGATATAAAGAATTAACTACTTGGGCAGCATCTTCAATAACTCTTAAATTATGTCTTTTCGCTATATCCATGATAGTTTCCATATCACATCCCACACCGGCATA
>CASEQH010000068.1 GCA_949290085.1 uncultured Bacillota bacterium
TTAGCTGGTTTAGAAATATCATAGCCATAGCTTTCAGCCATAGTCTTCATCTTCTTTAAGGCTTTAATCTGTTCAGCAATCTCTTCTCTTTGACGAATAACTTCATCAGTCATCGTACAACCATCACCAATTTGATTAGCGTCTTCTAATTTTGCTTCAATAAGTCTATCAATACCATATAAGACAACACGACGATAGTCACCAACAATTCTTCCACGGCCATAAGCGTCAGGTAGGCCAGTGATTATTTTATTGTGTCTAGCCTTCATCATTTCTGGAGTATAAGCTTGGAAAACTGCATCATTATGTGTCTTATGATATTCAGTAAATATCTCATGAAGTTTTGCGCTTGGTTCATAACCGTATGTACGACATGACTCTTCTGACATTCTGATGCCTCCATAAGGCATAAATGCACGCTTTAATGGTTTATCAGTCTGTAAACCGACAATAGTCTCATTATCCTTATCGAGATATGCAGCACCATATGCAGTGATATCAGAAACCACTTCAGTTTCCATATCGAGCACGCCACCCTTACTTCTCTCTTCTTTTTGTAGTTTCTTTAGCTCAGACCACAATTTCTCCGTCTTTGCGCTAGGTCCTACTAAGAAGCTTTCATCTCCATCATAAGGAGTGTAGTTGTTTTGGATGAAGTCGCGGACATCAATCTCTTCTTGCCAGATTTTGCCCTTAAATCCTTGCCATTCTGTGTTCATTTTTTACCTCCTAAAGTGTATATAAAAAACCGACACATCTTCTATCGGTGCCCAGACGGTCGGCTATTATTAAACTCTCATACTTCATGTGGTCAATTCCACTTCCGTCAGTTGTATAAGCAAATCCATCTTACCTAATGAATTTTTAACTGTCAACGGTTTTGATTAGAGAATTTTTAGTTGTGATAAGTAATCTTTAATTCCCTATTTAATGGATAGACTATGAGCTTTTTGGCATCCAGATCTTCCTTAAATAAGTTAACAGCACTAATGCCTAAATTGTCATATGTCTTATAGTAGTAGATACCCTTACTAGCATTGACGCAACAAGAATAAGTAGTAATATCATAGCGTTTATTGCTGGTGACAACCGATCCTCTTACCATCATGACACTATCAAGGATGTGGAAAAATTGAGCGACATTACTATTTTCATCTTCATTGCAGTGGCTATTTAATTTCAAGAAGCTCGCTTTGATAAAGCGTGAAGCTGACGAGGCATCTCCTGGTAGACCAATAGCTCCCATTCCTTCACCATATTCTTCGATATCTATATCATGACCAAAATGATTTTCACCATTATTAGTGCTTAGATGTCGATAATTTTTAATATTTTCTAAGTGGTAGGGGAAGGATGGATTATTAGTCATGACGCCATAAGGATTATCATAAATTAATAAACCATCTTTACTATGCTCAATGACAATACATTCATTTTCATCAGCTATCATATAATGTAAGACAGTTAATGGCAATTTATCAGAATAGGGAACATTATCAAGCCATAAGCCTTTTAATACTTCTCTAGCTTCTTCAACACTTTTACATTGACCTAGGATATAAGGGATAAATTCAAAAGGAGAAATATTATTCATTCCTTCCTTTGGTTCAGGATACATATCATGAAAGGGATAGTTTAATCCTGCCATGCCCAAGCCTTTTTCATTTACAGCTTCGGCATATAGAGGATACTCATCATAGACTGTCGCCATACCGATGAGGGCATAGGTATTATAGAATGTACTACCATTTTTAAGTTTGAATTCGTATCTTCTTGGGGTAATGGCAACCTCTTCATTGAAACTGTAATCTAAGTCTAGATTACGTCCGAAGTAAAAGTCCTTATTTTTAAGGCTGAGACATGTGCACATAAGTTTTCCTCCTATAAATATAAATAAAAATGGACATATGAAAGGATCTGTCCATATCACTGATTATTTTTCTCTTCAATGATACCAGTTATAAATTCACTGTGTGGTAAAGTTTCTAACCAATCACAAAATAACTGCCACTCTGGCAAACGATGATTTCTTCTTTGATGATATATGGTCTTCAATTGACGATAATTGGTTGTCATCTTAGCTGTCAATTTAAAACCAGCAGGATTAGAATATAATATCTCTAAATATTTCTCTTTTAAACTTGGATCCTTAGGATTTTCTTTTTGTAGCTCATTATAAGCTATAACCTTTTCCTTCATGATCTCTATCATTCTTGCATCAACATATTTGATATAAGAATTGTCTAAATCAAAATGGCATATTCTATGCATAGTAGATTGACTGGAGATAAAATCGAGAAAGTGATAGCGTTCAGCTTCCACCCAAGCTTTATTAGTAAAAGTCAAATCAAATTGAACCAGAATACCATTTAAGAAGTTATCATGGCCTTCTCCTGCCTTACAGGTAGCTAGTCTAACCACAGTCTTGGTAATGTCATTATTTAATAAACTCAAATCTGTTGCCATAGGATACTTACTACCCTTAACAGCTTCGTCTAAACCATAAATACTGACATTAGATATCACATCTTTAATTTCCATTTCTCATTCCTCATCTCTATAATAGTCACTGCGCAAGATATCCTGACTATACTTAAGCAAATCTTGAGCCTTTGGCGCTATCTTATTATAGAAGATGAGTGCTGTATCATCATCTATACCATTTAAGCCCGTAATAGTGTTACTACTAGAATCATAATAGATATATTCACTCAAGAGACTACCATCCTCAAATAAGACAAATCTATCAATGCTATCAGTGAATATATCATAGCCAGTCTTATAGTAGTCTGAAGTATCTAGATTAAAAAGATTAGCGATAGTCGGATATAAGTCGAATGTCGAACAGATGGTATTATCTATTCTTCCTTCTACTTCACTATTATATATGATTAATGGCACTTTATATACTTCTATGCTCTCCTCATCTTTTAAAAGATAATTAATTGCTTCTTCATTGCTGAGCCCATATGGATAGTGGTCACCAAATAAGATGATGACTGTATCATCTAATTCACCTCTGGCCTCTAAACCTTTGATTAATACTTCTAGCCCTTGGTCTAATAACATTTGG
>CASEQH010000069.1 GCA_949290085.1 uncultured Bacillota bacterium
AGATTATTTCATCCTTTTAAACAAGCATCAAGTAATTGATTCAAAATTATTTGGTTATGGGGAGAATGATACGACCTTTGAATCATTCTTAGGTGACTATGTCGCTATCGCTAAAAGCACTATGGCTCTGACTTATGGAGATAGTGTTATGCCTGTAAACCATGGTGGTATCTTAGATAGTGAAGTCTATGTGCCATTTATAATTTATCAAAAATAAAAAAGCCGATTGGCTTTTTGTTTATATATATGGTGCACCAGACAAGACTTGAACTTGCACGGGAAACCCCACACGCCCCTCAAGCGTGCGCGTCTACCAATTCCGCCACTGGTGCATACTTTATAATAATATAAATCTTGATTTAGATAGTCAAGATGAATATAATATTTTAGTATGGATTTTCAGAAAATTATTAATGTAGCTGTTATCGCTCACGTAGACGCAGGAAAAAGCACCCTTGTTGATGCTCTTTTAGCTCAATCTCATGTCTTTAAGGAACATGAAGAAGTAGTGGAAAGAGTGATGGATTCTAATGACCTAGAAAGAGAAAGGGGAATAACAATCTATTCTAAGAATTGTAGTGTCAATTATCTGGACTATAAGATTAATATCGTTGATACACCAGGGCATGCTGACTTTTCTAGTGAAGTAGAGAGAATTATTAAGACAGTAGATACCGTTATTCTGTTGGTCGATTCCTCTGAAGGGCCAATGCCTCAGACACGCTTTGTCTTGAAGAAGTCATTAGAAGCTAATTTAAAACCTATTCTTTTAATCAATAAGATTGATAAGAAAGATGCTAGACCTAATGAAGTAATCGATGAAGTATATGATTTATTCCTAGATTTAAATGCTAGCGATGAACAGTTGGATTTCCCTATCCTCTATGGCATTGCTAAACAGGGTATAGTTCGCTATGAAATAGAAGATGAAAATGAAGATGTTGAACCTCTGTTCAAGACCATCATCTCCCATGTCGATGCTTATCCAAATAAGATAGATGAAGGATTGAAGATGCAAGTTTCAGCTTTGGCCTATGATGATTATATCGGTCGTATAGGCATTGGTAGAGTTTATAGTGGCATCATCAAAGCTAACGAAAACATCAGCGTATGTAATAATAATGGTAAGTTTAAGACTTGTAAGATTGCCAATCTGTTTAATTATCAAGGTTTAAATCGCATATCTATTTCTGAAGCTCAATGCGGTGATATTGTTTTAATCAGTGGTATCGATGATATTGAAATAGGCGATACTATCTGTACTAATGGCATCAATGAACCATTGCCCCAGATTGCTATCGAGGAACCTACGCTATCGATGAATTTCATGGTTAACACTTCACCATTTCAAGGCCGTAGTGGTAAGTATGTGACATCAAGAAATATAAAAGAACGTCTGGAAAAAGAATTAGAGGTAAATGTGGGATTACGTGTCGAAATGACCGATTCAACCGATACTTTTAAAGTTTCTGGCCGTGGTGAATTGCATCTGTCCATCCTTTTAGAGAATATGCGTCGTGAAGGCTATGAAGTAGCTGTATCTCGACCTGAAGTTATTATGAAGACCATTAATCATGAGTTATGTGAACCAATTGAAGAAGTTATGTGTTCTGTTCCTAATGATTACAGTGGTACAGTTATCAATAAATTAAATCTTCGTAAAGGTCAGATGATAGATATTATTGACGAAGGTTCTTATACTAAGATTGTCTACCATGTACCTACAAGAGGACTTCTTGGCTATCGTAGTGAATTTATTAATGATACCAAGGGTGAAGGAGTAATGGTTCATAAGTTTATTGAATATGCTCCATATAAAGGTGATATTCCTTCGCGCCAAAACGGTGTACTTATCTCTTGTGATAATGGTAAGGCTATGACTTATGCTTTATGGAATATCCAAGAGCGTGGGCAATTATTTATCGGACCACAAACTGAAGTATATGAAGGCATGATAGTTGGTATGGCATCTAAAAATATGGATATGGAAGTTAATCCAATCAAGAATAAGAAGATGTCGGCAGTTCGTTCTACTGGTAACGATGAAGCGATGAAACTTGTTCCACCACGCATCTTATCTTTAGAAGAAGCACTAGAATTTATCAATGATGATGAACTAGTTGAGATTACACCAGATGATATTCGTCTAAGAAAGAAATATTTGACTAATCTTGATCGTCGTCGTCATATGCGTGAAGTAAATAAAGAAGAAAACTAAATGAATAAGCACCCTAACTCAGGGTGCTTATCATACTACATAATAACTTATAACATTTTGTTGTTATACAACATCAATCACGTTGAGATTGATACTTTCGGGCTTTATGCCTTCTTAATAAAAATATTTAATTTTTTTGATTGAGACCGAAGGTCTCAGCATCTATAGTAGGTGTCATTCACTTTGACCTCCCTTTCTTTTTACACCTTTATATTAGCAAATATCTACCAATTAACCAGTCTGTTTTTACAAATTTTTATATGATATAATTAAAATGTTGAGTGAAGGAAAAAATATATGTATAAGAAATATATTATGCCGATAATTGTCTTATTGATTATGTCTGTTGGCCTTAGATGGTTAGACCTAATCCTCACAGGGCAAATCGGTTTTATCATTATTACTGTTCTTAGAGCCTTGCTTCTATTCTGGTTTGGATTGACGCTCAATGTCACTCATCGCAGAAGAAATGAAACATGGCTTAGAAAGGTTATCATATCCTTTGTCTTCATCTTCTTTCTAGTATGGGACTTAGGCTATATCATGATACCAGAATTGAAAAATCTCTTTGATTCTATTGGCTTATATGGCTATATAGTTTACTTAATATACACTTATTGTGGTTGGGATTTCTTTGATTGAAAGCTTATTTTTTTATTTCCATCATCTTTAATTAAATCCATCTTTATAAAATATGGATAGATTAGTTTATAGAAGATAATAAATAGGATTATTTCTATAGGTAATAAGATGATATTTTTTATACTTCCACTAATTAGATAATAGACAAAGCCCTTAGAATATAAGATGGCTGACCAAAGACTATTCAAGATTATATTACAGAAGATATTTACCGAAGTCTTGGCGAGAATAATTCTAGTAATAGTGACCTTCTTATTTAGGAATATTAGATAGATGGCCATACCGGCTAATGCCGTCAGAGTATAGCCGATAAAAAAAGGCCCTGTCGGATATATGAAGAATGCTAATAAATCTTCGATTATAGCGTAACCCAAGGCAATTTTTGGCGGAAATATTATAGCGATATTCATCACGATTAAATATGTGAAGTAGACACGTAAATTATCGCTGACTTGAATATAGAAAAAACTCAAGAATATATGTAAAGCCAGAAATAGAGATAAATAGGCTAGTTTTTTAGTCATCATGAAGTTATTTTACCATGATTGTGTTAGAATATCACTATGAATTTATTATGTACCTTATCGTCTAAAGATAGACTGGATACCATATTCCCTTATGTGGATGGTGTGATATGTGGTTCTTATTTTTCTGATCGCCACTACCATTCTCTTAGTGATATGCAATATATCGCCAAGAGATGCAAGGCTTTGAGTCTAGATTTTTATGTTTTGATGGACACAATGGTCAAAGAAGAAGATATACCGCTATTGTATGAATATTTATACTTTCTTAAAGATTTAGATGTCGATGGCATCTACTTTGCTGATTTAGCAGTTCTAGAGGCCGGAATAGAATTGGGCATAGAAAAAAAGATGATATATGAAAGTGATACATTGATGACTAATTCTCTGGATGCTTCTTTCTTTTTAAAAAAAGGTCTTAAATCTGTCGTTTTAGCTAAGGAGATCACTTTAGATGAGATGATGAAGATTGCGGATAATACTAAACATAGAGTAGATGTTCATCTATTTGGTTATCAGAAGATGTCATCTTCAAAAAGGCACTTTCTCACTAATTATTTCAATCATTTAGCAAGCCCTAAAGACTTAAAAGATAATATGAACTTGCGCATTATTGAAGAGACGAGAAATTATTCTATGCCTATTTTAGAAAATGAATATGGCACTAAGATTTATTCTGACTATATTTTATGCATGTATGAGGAGAGTTTATTATTAGCTGACAAAATCAATAATGGCATCATCGATGACCTGTTTATCGATTTTGATATATTGATGACTGTGCTTAAAGATTATCGCAAGCTTAATAAAGATAATGCAACAAAATTAGAAGAAGAATTAAAAAGTAAATATCATGATGTGACTTTTGATAAGGGATATCTATATCAAAAGACTAATATTACAAAGTAGGTGGATATGAAGAAGATAGAATTGTTGGCTCCTGCCAAGGATTTACATAAGGCTAAGATAGCTATTTTATATGGTGCAGATGCGGTTTATGTCGGTGGTAAACAATTTTCATTGCGTTCAAGAGCGTCTAATTTTGATTTAGCTGATATCGAGGAACTGGTTGAATTTGCCCATAAAAGAAATGCCAAGGTCTATGTGACTGTCAATATTGTCTTTCATGACGAAGACTTATATGGCATAAAAGAATACTTACAAAAATTAGATGATATGGGTATCGATGCCATCATTGTTGAGTCTTTAGGTATTGTGACCATATCTAAGAAGATGAATCTTAAATTTGAATGCCATATCTCTACGCAACTTTCTAGTCTTAATAGCCTGACTTGTGAACTTTTAAAATCTTATAAGGCAGATAGAGTAGTCTTGGGAAGAGAAGTATCGATGAAAGAGATAGAGATGATAGCTTCTAAGGTAGATGTTCCTCTAGAAGTATTTATCCATGGAGGAATGTGCTCTAATTATTCTGGTCGTTGTACTTTATCTAATCGCATGACTTTAAGAGATGCTAATCGTGGTGGATGTGCGCAGAGTTGTCGTTGGAAATATCATATTTATGAAAATGGCGAACTCATATCTGATAGGTCTTGTCCTTTATCGATGTCATCTAAGGACCTTAGGGCATCATCCTATATCGCTGATTTAATTAAGGCCAATGTGGCATCTTTGAAGATAGAGGGCCGAATGAAATCTGACTATTATATTGCACAAGTAGTCAAGACTTATCGCAAGATGATAGATGAGATTATGGATAAGGGCAATTTAGATGATGATAGAATTGCCTATTATGATAATGAATTATCTAAGGCTGAAAATAGACCGAGTGATGATGGCTTTTTTGCTGGCGACCCTGATGAGAGTAAACATCTCTACGGCATCAATGGAGCTGGGGTTACGCATGACTATGTAGCTTATGTCAAAGCTTATGATGAAGATAAAAAACTAGCTTTAGTCGAAGTTAAGAATAAGTTTGCCATTCATGATAAACTAGAAGTCTTTGGACCAAATATCGATAATGAAGTAATTGAAAATGTCTTGATGTTGAATGAGGAATGGGATTTAGTTGAAGTAGCTAATAAACCGACTGAATTATTGTATATTCATATTCCTTTTAAGGTTAGTGAACATGACATGATAAGGAAGGCTTAAAAGATGATTATAGAAGGTTCTATTGCCATCAAGGCTGCTATCAAAGGGAATAACAGAAAGATAGATAAAGTTTATATCGATAAGCATAAAAGGACTAAGGATTTTAATTATATTCGTTTTTTATGCCGTGAAAATAATATTGAAATACTCCCTGTTGATAGAGAATATATCAATAGTGAAGCCAAGGGCAGTAGTCATGGTGGCATTATCGCTTCTGTATCTTTGCGTGAGTTTGAGCCTATTACCGAATTAGTAAATACTAAATACTTATTTTATATTGACGGCATCGAAGACCCTTATAATCTAGGCTATGTCTTAAGAACACTATTCGCTTTTGGCTTTAGGGATGTTATATTGCCAAAGCGAAATATGGAAAGTTTTGAAGCGACACTATTAAAATCATCGGCTGGAGCCTATGATTTGATGAATATTTATTTAAGCGAAGATTTATCGAAGGATATCACTTATCTAAAAGCTATGAATTATCATATCTATGCCTTAAATCGTTCTGATTCTTCGATTGATATCTTTGATTGCCGATTCGAAGACAGGGCTTGTTTCTTAGTTGGTGGTGAGAAAAGAGGTATCTCATCACGCATTCTTAATGTAGTTGATACATCATTATATATACCTTATGGCAATGATTTTAAGATGGCATTAAGCGCCGCTAGTTCCACTGATGTGCTAGCGACCGTCGTATTTCAAGGAAGTAGAAAATGATTAGTTCTCTTAGTAATGATCGCGTTAAAAAGTGGATGAAATTATATATCAAGAAATATCGCCAGGATAATTATTTAATACTCGATAGCGATATTTGTCTTAAAGCTTACCAAAATGGTTTTTTAGATACTTTAATCTATGTGGGTGCTAAACCCTTTGATTTTGATAATGCCTTTGAAGTGAGTGCAGAAGTAATGGATAAACTCACTAAAGGAAAGATGACTGCTTATATAGGCATAGGCAAAAAGAAAGAACTTGCAATAAGCAAAAAGGTAGAAAGAATCTTATTATTAGATGAACTACAGGACCCTTTAAACATTGGTAAGATTATTAATTGTGCTTATTTATTTGGTTTTGATGTTATATATCTTTCTAAAAATTGTGCTGATGTCTTTAGTGAAAAGAGTGTCTTACAATCTGGCGGCGCTATCTTTAAGATGCCTCTATATTATGTAGATTTGGAGGATATAATCTTAAAATTACAAAATGAAGGTTTTAAAGTTTATGCCACTGGCCTTAGAAGAGACAATTATGAATTAGCTGATGTCAAAGCTGAATCTAAGATGGCTTTTATATTAGGAAATGAAGGAAGTGGCGTAAGAGAAAAGATTATGGACATGTCTGATGGCATAATAAAAATAGATATGCGCAACATCGACTCACTAAATGTAGCCATGGCTGCTTCTATCATCATGCATCGCTTTAGTAAAGAATTCTAAAAAACTTTTCATCGTCTATAATTTCTATTCTTTTGAGATGGTAGTCATCTACGCGAATAAAGCCTTGATTTTTTAAGATATCAGCTAACAACTTATCGATATCTTTTTCGTTGCCTTGGACTTCAGCTTCGACATTGCCATCAAATAGATTTCGACAATAGCCAGTCAGGCAATAAGTCTTCGCTAAATGAGCAAAAGTGCTTCGAAAACCTACGCCTTGAACTCGTCCTTTAAATAAAATATAGTACCTCTTCATAATTAAATTATAACTTATTTGTAAAAAGCATAAGTGAAAACTTAAATTCAACCATGATGTCTTATTAACTAATTTGTTGAATATAATCTTACAGATCGTGATATAAACATGTATCATGATCTTTTTCTTTATAGAAATATTCTTTTTTGATATATTAACTATAGACAGTAACACTTAATTCAACCACGCTCAAAAGGACAGTTGAATTAGTTAATTTTTAAAGAGTAAGATTAAATTCAACTGCCACATAGTGTATTGACATAAGTGGTATCTTCTGTCGAAAAGTGTTTATTTTTTGATTAGATCCGGAGTAAGAGTCACATTATCCGGGTCTATTTCTTTTATATGAAGTCTTTCTAATAATTGAGACTTTGGTTCAAAAAACTTAAAGACTTCAATTGGGCTTTTATCGTTTAATGAACCTCGACCATAAGAATTGATATGAGAGAAGATGAGGTCAAGATCATCTTGTCCTTTAAGACCTAGGGCATATAAATCTTTTTCCTTAGGACATATGCATCTTAGTAAGCGATGGTTATTTTCAACGTGGGGCTTTTGCCAACTTGCCATGGGGTCACAATAGAAAATTTTTGAACCTAAAGATTCAATTTCATTAGCCATTGTGAATTCGCTTCCTCTATCAGTTAAGATGATGGCTAGATACTTTTTAAATAAATCATGTCCTAAAAGATTATGAATAATTTTTACGCCTTCATACATCGATTTGGCATTTTTCTCTTTGTGATAGATACCAACCATGAGATTATACTTAGTAAATTGAAAGGTCTGAATAAAAGGGCTATTTGTCACATCGTTATAGACCGTATCCATTTCGACAATATCTTGATAGGGATGAGATGCCACATACTTTTCAAAGTCATCATAAGTTCGCTCTTTAAGATATCTTCTATCTTCTCGCTTTTTATAAAGGTTTTTCTTTTTCTTAGTCATCTTTCTTTTGACTTTAAGTCGTAAGCTTAAGTTATCTATTCCAAATGGAGAAAAGACACCATCTTCAATAAAGTTATATATTGTCTTTTCACAATATGGTATCTCACTATGATTAGATAGGATTATAGCTATAGATTGACCTTTTAAAAGTAAGGGTTTTAAGATAGCGGCTAGTTTTTGAGCTTCACTATAAGTAATATCTCTTCCTTCTCTTAAACTATGAAGATCTTCTTCGTATTCTTTTTGAGCGCGACTAGCTTCATAAATCTTCTTATCTAGTTTACAAGAATGATATATATCGCAACCATTACATACACCACTCACTTTATCTTTTCGTTTACAGCCTATCTTTTGGATATTTTCACATATCTTTGTGCAATAAGTGTTATAACCGCAATCTGCAATGTGAGTACAATCATAAGTCCCTTTACCTTTGCCATAGATGTTGCGAGGTACAATTTTGACGTGTCTTTTAATCTCTTTTAGAATCGTAGACTTATCTTTATTCAAAGTGTCAGCTATTGCCTTTAAACAAGCGCCATTACTAAGACCTTTCTCGATGGTGATTCTATCATCAAGTGTTAGATGTTTATTATTCGACATAATCTAATATCTCCTTATCCTTATATTTTCATATGACAGAAGATACCAAACAAATAATAACAGTTGTAAGATTAAATGCACCAGTATATAAAGTTGAACTTATTGTAAAGATAAACTCAACAAATGATATGAGGGTGTTGAATTTAAGTTTTCAGTTAAGCCACATAAAAGATTGATTATAACTAATTATTTTATAATTGTATTGTGATTTTTTTATAGTAGAATATATATACGTATGAGAAAAAAGGATATATTAAAAAGAAAGAAGAGGAAAAAAACTCTTCGTGAGATAAGAAAAGTAAATCATAGTCATTCCAATATTCAAAGACATCAATTCAAAAAGAAGACTAATGAGAAAAAGCACGATACTAAAAAGACAGAGACAAAAGCGGAAGTAAAGAATTCTAATAAGCGTCCTAAGGGTAAAAAGATTACCTTTGTCTTAGCTATTATCACTTCTGTCATAGTAGCTTTATGTCTAATTGTCGGATGCATATGTCTCAAGTTTGGTTTAGATATGTTAGAAACTAAACCAGAACTCAATCTCGAAGATTTACAATCACCAAACTCATCATTGATACTTGATAAAGATGGCAATACTGTCATGGAATTAGGTATGTACTTAAGAGAAAATATCGAATATGAAGATATGCCTAATTGTCTAATTGATGCTTTCTTATCGATTGAAGACTCACGTTTCTTTTCCCATTTCGGTTTCGATATTCCACGTTTTACGATGGCAGCCATCGCCAATTTAAGGTCAGGTAACTTTGACCAAGGCGGCTCAACCATCACCATGCAGCTAATCAAGAATACTTACTTCCAAATCGATGCCGATTCTGAATCGACTATGGCTGATCGTGATGGCTTGGCTGGTGTTAGAAGAAAGTTACAAGAAATAGTCTTGTCGATAGAATTAAACTTCAAGCTCTCTAAACAAGAGACCTTCGCTTTATTCTTAAATAAGATAAACTTTGGCAATAATATCCGTGGTGTTGAAAAAGCGGCCCAGTATTATTTTGATAAGAGTGCTAGTGAATTAAATCTAGCTGAAAGTGCCTTCTTAGCTGGTATTATCAACTCACCAAATAACTATAATCCATATAACGAATTATATAAGGATAATCCTAATTATATCTACTTGAGTTCGGATATTGAATATCTCCAAAATGCGACCGAAAGAAGAAATGAAGTATTAGACTTAATGGTCTACCATGGCTACATCAGCGAAGAGGAAGCTGAATTAGCTAAGGCCATAAAGATGGAAGATATGTTGGCAGGCTTTGGTGAAGAATATTCACAAACTAGTGAATACTATCAAAGTTATATCGATGCCGTCATCGATGAAGTCATCGAACAGACAGGCGATGACCCATATGTCGTACCAATGGTCATTCATACGAATATGGATCCATATATGCAAGAATTAGTCTATAATATCCAAAATGGTAATACCGACATTGAATTCAGACTAGATTCTATGCAATCAGCAATATCCATCATGGATAATCAAACTGGCGCTTTAATAGCCATCGGCGGCGGCCGTGGTCAAACCGAATCAAGAATGTTCAATCGTGCAACTAGTGCTTATGTGCAACCTGGTTCGACAATTAAGCCAATCTTTGAATACGCCCTAGCCTTTGAGCATCTAGGTTGGGCAACTTCCCATACCATCACTGACCAGCCTATTTGGTTATATGGTTCTGACCACTTAATCAGAAACGCTGGAGGTCAGGGATATACTGGCGATATGTTACTCACGGAAGCAGTCGCCCGTTCCCTCAACACCCCTGCCATCCAAACTCTTCAAGCTGTAATTGACGAGATAGGTGAAGAGGCCTGCGTCGATTACTTAAAGTCTATAGGCTTTGATGTGGAATATGAAGACTTTGATTTACAATTCGCCATCGGTGGCAATAAATTATTAACGACACCTGTTCAATTAGGCGCTGCCCATGCCATCTTGATGAATGAAGGATATTATATCAAACCACATACTATCGATTATATTGAATACTACGATGAAAGAGACAATTATGTAGCTGATACTGTAGGCAATCAAGTTCTATCAGCTGGCGCTGCTTACCTATCGGCCTACTTAGAGGAATATAATGTCTCTGGCCCATTCTTCAACTACATGCAGATACTTCGCAGTGATTATCCAGTCTATGCCAAAACTGGTACAACTGACTGGGGCGATTCTGGATTAGAATATGGTATCCCACGAGGTGCTGCTAAGGACTCATGGCTAGTCACCCAAACTTCAAATTATACTACTACTATCTGGTTAGGATTTGACCGTGCAGCTACTGGCACATATTTCACAACATATGATGATAACTATAATGCCAAGGGTAGAATAGGAAGACTCATACTCGATGAATTAGAAAGCCATTTCCAATATGAACCACATGAAATCGAAATGCCAGATGAAGTGTCAACTATCACTCATATTCGTGGCTTATATCCTTATGCCTACCCTGATAGAGGTACACCAGTTACTGGTTTAATCTTAGATAAATATAACGAATTAGTAAGTGCTGATTCTATCCCTACCGAGATTAAGCAAGGTACACTTACTGGTATGGGCGGCACTGTTGATGACAGCGGCAACTATACAATCAACTGGTATGGCTATGGCAGTATCTCTGATGGTGTCATGGATATCTCTGCTACTAATCTAAATGGCAAGACAGAATTTGCGACTGGTAGATGTTACTATCCTAGATTTACCGTCATCGGCGCTTCAAGCTACTACGCTCGTATTTTAGTAGATGGTAGCGAAGTCGCTAGCATTGAAAGCTCTTCACCAAGTTATTCAGGAACTATCTCTTATACTCCTGGTCAAAGTGTCCAAGTCTGCGGATGGACATCTAATGGTGAAGGTGAAAAATGTGAAACAATTAGATAGATAAATTTATAAGGAGCTGTTAAGAATGAATAATCATTTCTAACAGCTCCTTTAATTGTATTATTTTTTAATTACAGGTATCCAAATCTCACTATAGGCATAGTCTTTCTTTTCATCATTTAGTAAGCTTTGATAGGTAGTATATCAAGATTAGTACTAATGTTTAGTTAAGATGCCAATTAAATGCGTCAATTCACCAGCTTCTTTTAAAAGGTTTGTATCTGATTCATAGGAGGCATTCACAATTTCATATGGCTCAATATTCTGTAGACTGTACATCGTCTCTTTCTGTTTTTGACTTATACTCCACAATCGCGTTATTCACTCCCTCAAATTGTAATGGTACTAGTATACTAACTCCTACAAAATTGAATTTTCAACAACCCTAAATTTCATCAAGTATCACCCCTTAAATTTAAGGATATCAAAACTTATAATTATATGCTGAACACTATTATTAAAAGAAAGAAAATCTAATAAAAAGGCTGAATCAAATTCAGCCTATCCTATATTATCTCAGCTTTCAATTCCCTGCTCATCAAATCATTAATAGCTAAAGATGGCTTTTTATGTTCATACAATACTTTATAGACCTCAGTAGTAATAGGCATATTGATATCATATTTCATCGCTAATTCATATACTACTTTAGTAGTTAAGACGCCTTCTGTCGTCTTATGGTTATTCTTGAGGAACATAGTAGCATCATCATTTTTACCAATAATTAGACCGGCTTGGAAGTTACGCGAATGATATGATGAGCAAGTTACAATCAAATCACCGACACCATTAAGACCTAGGAAAGTTGACTCTTTGCCACCAAAAAATAAACCGAATCTAGTCATCTCAAATAAACCTCTAGTCATTAGAGCCGCTCTGGCATTATCGCCTTGATTTAGGCCTTGTAAAACACCAGAGGCAATCGCAAAGATATTCTTACATGCAGCCGCAATTTCTGCTCCAACTACATCAGTATTGCGATATACGCGGAAGTATTGATTGGCAAATAGTTCTTGTACCTTAGCTGCTACTTCTTCATTTTCACATACACTATTAACTGTCGTTAATAGCCTCTGTATTACTTCTTCAGCATGTGAAGGGCCGATTAAAGATATTACATCTATACATTTATCCTTAGCTATTCTTTTAATAAAAACGGATAAGCGTTCAAATGTCTCAGGGTGAAAACCTTTAGAAACATTAATGAAGTAGACAGGATGATCTAATATTTCTAATATTTGATGCATAACTCCTTCAATGGCTTTAACTGGTGTAGCCAGCAAAATGATATCAGCATCATTGATGATATTTAAATCATTGCTGGCCTTGATACCCTCAGCTATATCTACATCAAAGAACTTATCATTGCGATGATTATTATTGATATCATCAATCTCATCTTGAGATATGCCATATAATAGGACATCTTGTCCATTATCAACTAATACCTGAGCTAGAGCAGTAGCCCAACTTCCAGTTCCAATTATTCTAACTTTCATTTGCTGTCCTTCTTTCTAGCGATGATGCGAATAGGAACTCCTTCGAAACCAAAGGCTTCACGAAGTTTATTCTCAATATAACGCGAATAAGAGAAATGCATCAATTCTGGATCATTGACAAATAAGACAATGACACAAGGAGCAACCTGTACTTGTGAGGCATAATAAATCTTAAGTCTTTTGCCATTATGAGTCTTAGGTGGATTAGTCGCTTGAGCGTCATAGATGACCTCATTGAGAACATTAGTCTTAATTCTAAGATTTATATTATCATAAACCATATTAATTAGGGGAAAGAGAGTATGCACTCGCTTTTTATTAATCGCTGAGACAAAGGCTATCGGTGCATAGTCAAGATAGGCAAATTCTTGTCTAATCTTCTTTTCTGTCTCAGCCATAGTCTTTTCATTCTTCTCAATCAAATCCCACTTATTATAGACTATGATAACACCCTTTAAAGCTTCATGAGCTAAACCAGCGACATGTTTATCCTGTTCGATAATGCCCTTTTCTCCATCGATTACCACAAGGATTACATCAGCTCTATCAATAGCTGCCTTAGCTCTTAAAACAGAATACTTCTCGACATTTTCATATATCTTGCCACTTTTTCTAATACCAGCTGTATCAATAACGACATAGGCTTTATCATCATATTTAAAGGCGGTATCAATGGCATCTCTAGTCGTGCCTTCTACATTAGATACGATAACTCTCTCTTCATTCAAAAAGGCATTGGTCAAACTGCTCTTACCGACATTAGGACGACCAATAATCGCAAACTTTATCATGCCTTCATAATTATCTTTAGTCTTTAAAGGCAAATTCTCTATACACTTATCTAAGACATCACCAATACCTATACCATGCGAGCCAGATACAGCAATAGGGTCTCCTATGCCTAAAGAATAAAATTCATATATATTATTAATCTTATCAAAATCATCAATCTTATTGACGGCTAAAATAACTGGTTTACCACTCTTGCGCAAAAGCTTAGCGATATATTCATCATCATTAGTCAAACCCTCTTGACCATTAGTGATAAAAATGATGACATCAGCTTCCTCAATGGCAATATCTACTTGGGCCTTAATCTCTTTTTGAAATGGTACATCAGCAATCTGTATACCACCTGTATCGATAAATCTAAGAGTCTTAGAAAGCCATGAAGCTTCACCATATATTCTATCTCTAGTCACACCTGGCAAGTCTTCAACTATTGAAACACGTTCTTCTAGAATACGATTAAAAATCGTTGATTTCCCAACGTTTGGTCTACCAACGATTGCTACTGTTCCATCAATCAATAGAATATCCTCCTTTATGCTAGTTTGGAATTTACAATTTGTAAAATATAGTCAACTACCTCATCGATAGTTAAGTCAGATGTATCTATTTCTATGGCATCTTGAGCCTTAGTCAAAGGTGATATCGCTCTATGCATATCTTGATAATCTCTTTTTTTAATATCATCAAGAACTTTATCATAATCACAAGCAATTCCCTTGGCGGCATTTTGACTAACTCGGCGCTTAGCTCTTTCTTCACTACTTGCCACCAAGTATATTTTTACTTCCGCATCCTTGAGCACTACTGTACCAATATCGCGACCATCGAGAATATAGCCCTTACTAGCAGCGATTTCTTGTTGCAAAGAGACTAGATATTTACGTACTGCATCATATTTAGAGACATCAGATGCCGCTAGAGAAATGCTCTCTGTTCTAAGCATATCAGTGACATCTTCACCATTTATATAGACTCTACCATCATTATTGATTTTTAAGGAAATATCTTTAAGAGCAGCGACAATCTTTTCTTCGTCATCGAGTTTGATGCCATTTTGAATAAGATAATAGGCAACAGCTCTGTACATGGCTCCTGTGTCTAGATGAACATAAGAAAGCTTGCTGGCAAGAATATCTGCAATACTGCTCTTACCAGCAGCGCTAGGTCCATCTATAGCGATATTAATTTTCATTATAGAATTCCTTGAGCTAATAGAATCCAGTAAATAATAACACCCAATACAGCCAATAATACAACAATCAATACAATGAGAATTATATTTAGTATCTTATTTGGTGTTGAATCTTCTTCCTCTTCTACAACTTCTTCTTTGCTTTCTTCATTAGTGTCAATTACGAAAGGAATAGTATCATTTAAGAGTTTCTCATCTTTAGTCGTATCACTATCAGCAATCAAAAGATCAACCTTGGTCTTTTCAATCTCTTCTTCTATCTTCGCTGTCTCAATCTCTTTTTCTTCTTCGCTCATCTCAGGAACTTCGATAGCTTGAGCAACCACTTCATGACTCTCTTCAATTGGCTCAGCCTTGAGATATGGTTTTAGTAATTCAGCAGCTTCTTTAGAAATACCAGCTGTAGCGAATAATTTTTCTAAGTCGACATTAGTTGTATCAGTGCTCTCCTGTGTAGGTTCTTCTTCTTGAACTTCTTCAACTACTTCTTCGCTTTGTGGCTCTTCTTCCATTGAAGCTAAAATCTTTTTAATTTCTAAAGTGACAGTATTATTTAAATCTTCACTTTCTTCTTTTACTTCTTCAACGGCAGTTCCACGAACTTCACCTAAGATGCGTTCAGGAACATCATCAGCAGTCAACAAACCTTGAGCTTTATTATATTGATTAACTTCTTCTAAAGTCTTTTCTAAATAATCATCACCTGAAGTTTGTACTTCAACTGTCTTTTCTGTAACCTCTTGGGCAGAAGCTTCTTCAACTACTGTTTCAGTTTGTGGTGTCTCTTCAACAACTTCCTCAACTGTTGGTTCAACAACTTCTTCAGATACTACCTCAGTCTCTTGAACTTCTTCAACTACTTCGGGATTAGAGACTACTGTCTCTTCTACTTCTTCGACGCTTGGAATTGTTTCTTCTTGAACTTCTTCAACTACTGTTTCTTGAGCAGGACTTTCTTCTGCTTTTGAAACTCCCTCAGTACTTTCTTCAGATACCAAATCTAATAAGTCTAATAAGTCTTCAGATGAATTATTATCTTCATTAAGGTTTTCTTGCATTTCTTCAACAGTTTGTACTTGTTCAATGATTGTCGTTTCTGGTTCTTTAATCTCTTCTGGTGCTGCAGAAACAGGCACTTCTTCTTGAACTTCTTCAGTTGGCACCTTTAATGCCTCTTCGACACTCTTTAATTTATTTTCATATGTTGAAAGATCTGCAGTTTTACCTTCTATTTCATTATTATTCTCTAATTGATTTCTTAAATCAGAATATTTTTTTGTTCTTGTTTGTCTTTCCATGAGAAAACCTCCGTATAACTTATTATAGCAAAGCCACTATTAAAAATAAACACTATATAGGGCTAAAATATGCATTAAAAGGGCATTTTCTCACTTTAATAAAGGCGATATGTGTTTATAAATAATTAAGGTAATGACTGATGATAAGATACCCTTGATTAAATTAAATGGCGTCGTGCAACAAAGGACGAGTAAAAATGTCGAATCGATAAAAGGAAAAATACTGCTAGCCATGGCAATAATGCTTTCTAGCGGCAGATTCATAATTTTTACATAGGCTGGAATGACAAAGAAAAGATTGGAAATAAAACCGATGACAGCCATCGAAATAACACCGACCGATAGACCGATGATGGCATTTTTCTTAGTCTTTTGATGACGATATATAAGACTGGTTGGAACCACAAAGGCGCAACCGACAATAAAATTAGATAGTTCACCGACAAAGGCTGTTTCCGTTCCTTGGAATATCACATTTAATAAATTCTTAAATAATTCGATGATGACGGCTGCCATAGGTGATATCGCAAATCCACCAATCAATACAGGTATTTCTGAAAAGTCGATTTGATAAAATGGCGGAGCAATAAACGGCAGTGGAAACTCAAAGTACATAAGCACAAAAGCGATGACAGCCAAAATAGAAATCTTGACCATATTTCTTGTAGATAATAACCTATTTTGCATAAAAATCCTCCCAAAAGAAAAAAGGTTTTGTAACCTTCTCTGGGCATGAATGATATTTAAAAAAAACTATCTTTCATCCAGACTTTACTGTCGCCACTTGAATCACACAAGTTCAACCCGAAGGCTCGCGGGGTTTACCGCCGGTCAGGAATTTCACCTTGCCCTGAAGTTTTACACCTAAATCTTAACATCAAAATAAAGATTTGTTAATAAAAAAAAGGGATAATTATTATCCCTTAAGCACGGCTTGAATATTTACCGTCAGCAGTTGAAACTAGCACTCTTTCGCCTTCTTCGATGAATAGAGGAACACGGATTTCTAAGCCTGTTTCACATTTTGCATTCTTTTGTGCATTAGTAGCTGTATCGCCTTTAACAGCTGGCTCACATTCAACTAGTTCTAATTCAACCTTATCTGGTAGAATTACACCCAAGATTTCATTTTCATACATTTGGATATCAACTTCTAGATTAGGTGTTAAGAAGTTCATTTCCCAAGTAAGACGATCTTTTTGAATTTCTACTTGGTCATATGTCTCATTATCCATAAATACTAAAGCGTCGCCGCTATCGTAAAGATATTGCATCTTCTTCTTTTCGATCATAGCTTGTTCAACCTTATCGCCACCAGTAAATGATATTTCGTTAATTACTCCTGTGCGAAGATTCTTAACTTTAACTTTAACAATCATCTGGCGCATAGCTGTCTTGTTGCGATCGACATCTAATACCACATAAATATTTCCTTCGTTTTCAAATGTTGTTCCTGGTTTTAAGTCATTTACAATAATCATTGTTTCACCTCTTTATTTTCCCATTCTATTTTACTGTAAAATGCTTAATTGTCAAAGGAAATAAGCTCATAATCATATATTTTACCCTCACTTATCTCTAAGTCAATGACAATATCCTTATAGCTAACACGATAAGTATTTCCATTTTGAAAGATATCGACCGCATAACTATCTAAGTTCAAATCATGCATATCCCATCCATTTAAAAGGGCACATTTCATAAATAAAACGACTCTAGCTTCTTGAATGAAGACTTCTTCTTTAGCTCTTAGATTATCATATACTTCACTCGCTGTCTTCAAATGATTTTGATACATCAAAAGAAAGCTCATCACTGCCATCATCGCCATCCAAAAAGGTGTCGATAGAAAAGCTGTCCGCTTTTGCCAAACATATTTTTTCATACTTTTCATCCTTCAATATCTCTAAATATATGCAATCATTCTCAATATAAAATGACGCATCTAGTACATCCTCATAGATGATTTGCGTACCCGGTGTCATGATGAGATGGCCATTTGTAAGATATATCTCGTAATCTTTATCTTGATAATTAAAACTTAAATAGTTGTCATTCACCTCAATATCATATGAAAGTAATAATATCTTCCTAAGTTGGACTATACTCATATTGCCAGAGACATCATAATAGTAAAAATCTAGACTTGCGATGGACTTATAAATATTCAAAAGTAAAGGCAATAATAGGAGAAAAATATAGACACTGACCACTAATTCTAACTTGCTGAATCCTCTTTTACGCATGGTCTTATCTCTTTAAAGACATATTCTAAACGTTCATTAGAAGCTTCGCGATAATTAATATATCCTCTTTCATAATTATTAACACTTCGATATAACATCAATACTGATGAAGACAAGATGGCGATAATCATAATGATAAATAGGGCATCAAATAATAAATAAGCCTTTCTAGTCATAACTGATACTTCCGTTACCTAGATGTATTATTACCTTAGCGAAGTCAAATATTAAAGTCTGGGCCATATTGACTGTACCATCAGCTGTAAAGCGAATAGGTGCCGCCTTTTGAAAATCATAATCACTCTCTAATTGTCTAGCTTCATTATTAACTAAAGCCTCACTTTGCACCTTTAAATATTCATCCATGAAATAGTAATGAGCATAATCATTCTTAGGAAAAGAAGTAAAAGAAATACTTGTAAAGATGGCGATGATAAAAACTACCACCACCATCTCTAGTAAGACAAAAGCCTTCTTAGTCATAGGTTGCATGTCCATCAACCAATCTAATCGCCTTCCCGTTTGAACAAGTCGTCTGTTCCTCAGAGATATAGCCGCCACTGACTAAGTCTTGTAAAGATGACGGCATAGTATCATAGTCAAGTTTAAATTGTACTATGGCCGTATCGATGACCTTAGTCAAGGCGTCACAAGCCTTATTGTCAACCGACTCAATAACCTTGGTCACATTAGGCACTGTCAACAAAAATAAGATGGATATAATCATCACTACTACTATCATTTCTAGTAATGTAAATGCTTTTCTTTTCATTCTATTCTCCTTAAAGCTGTCCAATTGCCTGCATAGGCAAAAATAAGATTTGGTAAATAAAAATAATGAGTAAACCTACCAAAAGATAGACAGAAGTCTGTACTGCTTTGGTATAAAATTTAATCTTTCTAAGCAATTCTAATTTTGTAAATTCGACATAGTTATTAATCATATTATCAAAATCATTAGACAAGATAGCTATCTTCATAAAAGCTGAGACGCGATTATCTAGATACTTTGTGTGCATGGCTTCATCCATATTTTTACCCTCAAGAAATGCCTCTTTCACATGATAAGCTATGAAGGATACTATCGGTTTATCCTTGAGTGAGCGGAGTATCTCTATACTTTCTTTGGTCTTATAGCCCATGCGATAAGTCAAACGATAAAGTGAGATAAATTCTTGGCTGTAATAAGTCTCTAGTAATGAATTAGGCATGTAACGCACTAATAAGATATAAAAATAAACTATGCGCTTACGTGATTTAAATATCAAAAAGATAGACATTAAAACCATAGTGATTAGATATATCACATTAGTAAATATCCTAAGTATCACTCTAATTAGTTCAAAAGCTCGCGTATCAATTTCAAATGATTTAAGAATAGTAAAGATGCTATCTAAACCATAGACTTCAAATAGATAAAGACCTGTCATAGAGAAGAAAAATAATAAGGCCGGATAGAGGATATTCTTTCTAATCTCCTTGTTTCTATCATTTTCATAATCAAAGCTATTTAAAGACAAGTTCAAGGCCTTATTAAGGGGTAATATTTTAATAAAAGAAGAAAAGGTGTTTTGTAGCTCTTTACAGATATATGGCTTTAAGACAGTTTCATAATCCTTGCCCATCTTTAAATCAGTGAATATCTTCTTAAAGATATGTGAATTTTTCTTATTTTCGATAAGGGCCAAACATTCCTGTAGGGGGAGGTTTGTATTTAATAAAGAATGAATGGCTCGCCAATCATCGAGACATATCTCTTCTCTGTGCAAGAGTATTTTCATTGATAATTCCTTTATCGGCAAAGTATTTCAACTGTTTATTGACATCGATATAGTCCTTAAGATGTCTTCCCTGTTTAAAATAGTAATCTAAATCTTCTTTAGGCATCATCTCATAGAGGACTATCCTTTTATGAGCATTAGAATAAATCATTTTCTGATAACTCAATAAGAGTAAGACATCCTTTAACTGTTCGAGACTCACACCTAGTTCCAACATTCTCGATATCGAACCACTGGCACTAGTGGCATGAATACTGCTGACTACTAAGTGTCCGGTATTAGCCGCTCTGATGGCCATCCTAGCTGATTTTTCATCTCTAATCTCACCTATCATGATTATGTCGGGATCATGGCGCATAATCTGCTTAATACCTACATCGTAATCAAATCCGATAGCCTCATTGATTGATATCTGGACAAAATCATCATTTACAACTTCAATCGGATCTTCTAAGGTATATATCTTCTTTTGCTTAACGCTCTTTAATAAACTATATAAAGTCGTCGTCTTGCCACTTCCGGTCGCTCCTGAAAATAAGATGAGGCCACTATCTTTATTAATAGCCTCAATCAGGCATTTGTTTTGCCATTCAATCAAAGATAATTTATAGGGGTCCAATTTAATCTTTTTATTTAAGATTCTAAGAACGCCATTAGTAAAGTGGGCATTGGCAATGACGGCATAACGTAAAGATAAGATATTGCCATCGACTTCATATTCGAATTGCCCTGTTTGAGGCATTAGAATATTACCGACATCAAGACCTGATAGATATTGTATATAAGCCAATAAACGGATATCTTGAGCTTCTTTTTTAACTTCATACATCTTCTCTTGAATACGCATCTCTATCTTTAAATCAAAGTGCCTGCGCGTAAAATGAATATCTGTCGCATCTTTTAATAACGCTAGTCTAAGTAATGCTCTTAAACGTCTTTCCACCTTTTCCTCCTTCACTTCATTATTGACATACTATATTTCATTTCCTATTAAAAAAGACCGCTAGGGTCTTAAATAAATATTGTACATAAATTCATGGCCTAAGGTGCTCTCTTCGTCATGACCGGGATGAACAATAAGTTTTGGATCAAGACTTTTAATAAAATGTAAGGAATCTTTTAATAATCTATTACTGCCCCCAACCAAATCAGTTCTTCCAACACCTTCTTTAAATAAGGTATCGCCAGTAAATAAATCATCATTAAAACGATACAAGACACTGCCCATAGTATGACCTGGTGTATGATAAACTTCAAACTCAAATGGTCCAATCTTTTGTATTCCTTCTTGAATACTTGTAATGGGGCTAGTAATCTTGCCAGAGACGCCAAATATCTTCATATTTTCTTGATATAAGCTTTCATCAGTAGCCAAAAAGACATCTTCGCCATGTAATAAAATGGGTATGTGATATTCTTTATAGATTTCATCTACCCCTCTGATATGATCGAAATGACCATGAGTCAACAATACTCCCAAGACTTTCTTATCTTTTAATAAATCAAATAATTTCTTACTCTTACTAGCTGGATCAATAATTAATACTTCACCATCTATCTCTAAGTAGTAAGTATTAGTCGCTAAAGGGCCTAATATTAATCGCTTGATTATCATATATAAATATAAAATAAGCCATGACGGCTTATTTTTTCTCCTTATGAACAGTTTTCTTATTACATCTAGGGCAATATTTTTTGATTTCCATCTTTTCCGGATGTTTCTTTTTATTTCTTGTACCGATGTAATTTTCTTCACCACATTCTGAACACTTGAATGTAATATCTTCTCTCATTGATATAACCTCCTTGGTAATGCTAATAAATAATATCAAAAAATATAGTTAAAATCAATCTTTTTTGGTGCTCTTATTAGTCTTGCGTGGTTTTTTCCGCTTCGCTTCAAAGATAATAGCTGCAAATGGTGCAATTCTGATTTTCATTGAATAGTCCAAATTATGTTTAGGCTTTTTAACGGCCTTCACTGGTTCAAAGTTGCACATGTTGCAACCACTGTAGATATCTTTTTCACTATTCATAATCTCGGTATAGCTGCCGCTATATGGCACGCCTATAACATAACTTTCATAAGCTATTGGCATCATATTTAAGACAACTACATAACACATCTTATCATCATAGCGGATGTAGGAATAGATGCTTTGAGCATTGTTGTCGGCATCTATCCATTTAAAATAGCGATAGTCATAGTCATATTTATAAAAAGCTTCATGATTTTTATAAATGAGACACATATCTCTAAAGAAACGGGCAAAAGAATCATGTAATGGATACTTCAGCATGAACCAATCCATCTCTTTTTTCTCATCAAATTCTCTAAACATCGCTATTTCATTGCCCATGAAATTAAGCTTTTTGCCAGGATGGGTAAACATATAGACATACAAATTGCGACATAAATGGAATTTTTCTTCATAAGTGCCAAACATCTTATCGATGATAGTTCCCTTAGAATGGACCACCTCATCATGCGATAGAGGCAATAAGAAACGTTCTGAATAGAAATAAGCCATAGAGAAAGTAAGCATATTATGATGATACTTTCGATATTCATGGTCCATCTTATAATATTTGAGCGTATCGTTCATCCAGCCCAAATCCCACTTATAGTCAAAGCCCAAGCCCCCATAAGGTACTGGTTTAGTGACATTAGGGTAATCGCTAGAATCTTCAGCAATGAGCATGGCGCTAGGGTGTATTTGCTTAAGCATGAAATTGGTGCGCTTAATAAAGGCCTGCCCTTCGACATTTTCTCCCTTATCTTTATTTCCCTGGTGATATATAAAATGGCTAATGGCATCAAAACGCAAACCATCGATATGATATTCTTTTAAGAAAAAATTAGCGCTAGACATCAAAAAAGAGATGACTGGTCCACTATTTAAATCAAAGTAATAGCTATCCCACTCGCTTTTCATCAAGTGTTTTTCTGGATATTCATAAAGAGGTTCAAAATCAAAATTAATTAAACCAAAATCATCCTTCACAAAATGAGCATAGACGACATCAAGTATGACACCTATGCCCTTTTGATGACAAGCATTGATAAAATCCATCAAGTCATAAGGGGTCCCATAACGCGAAGTAGCACTGAAAAAACCAGTCGCTTGATAACCCCATGAGCCATCAAATGGATGTTCAAATAAAGGCATTAATTCGATGTGTGTAAAACCATTTTCAAGCACATATGGAAGTAGTTCCTCCTTGGCTTGTCTATAACTATATAAACCATTTTCACTCTTTTTAAAGCCATTTAAATGCACTTCATAGATATTGATAGGCTCATCATAGTTTAAACGTCTATCATTCATATAGTAGTAATCATCAAATTTGTAATAGTTTAAGTCATACATACATGAAGCCGTCTCGGGTCTTAGTTCACTATATAGAGCATATGGGTCTATCTTATCATGATAGGTAAATTCATCTTTATAGATACGATAGCGATAACTGTAGATAAATTCGAGATTGTCGATATAGAGATACCAAATGCCTCTAAAATCAACTTTATCCATCGGATGCCCTTTCGCCCAATCATCAAAAGAGGATATCACTTCAACCTTATAGGCATGGGGTGCCCACAAGATGAATTCAACCCCACTTCCGTATTTATGAGCTCCAAATAGTTTATAGGCTTCTAATTCTTCTCCTTTAAAAAACTTATCGTAATTCTTCATACTATCTTTCTAGTAATTTTTGATAGAGATTTTCATATTCTCTAGCCGATGTTTTAAAACTCACATCGTATGACATCGCATTATGTATCAACATATCCCAATTATCTTTATGATAGTAGTATTGATCATAAGCATAATCAAAGACATGGTCAAAGGCATATTGGTCAAACGGTCCAAAACTAAAGCCCCTACCCGTTTTATCATATTCATTTAATGGCTCTACTGTATCTTTTAGGCCACCGGTCTCTCTAACTAGAGGAAGTGTTCCATAACGCATGGCTACAAGCTGTGATATACCACATGGTTCAAATAGTGAAGGCATGATGAGCATATCAAGTCCTGCATACATGCGATGAGCTAAAGCTTCGTTGTAACCGCAATAATAGACTGCCTTATGTTTATAACGCTCTTCCATCATCTTTAAAGCGTACTCATATCGCGATTCACCACTTCCTAGTATCGCTACTTGTACATCGCGATGCAAGATTCTAGGTAGGGCATTAACTAATAAATCAAGTCCCTTTTGCCAAGTTAAACGGGAAATCATACCTACCAATAAGGTATCTGGCCTATCTTCTAGACCAAGTTCATATTGTAAGGAACGCTTGTTTTCAACCTTGCGCTCTTTGACGGTCTTAACGGTATAATTCTTAGCTATATTATCTGTCGATGGATTGAATAAATCGGTATCGATGCCATTGACAATACCATATAAGTCTTCACGACGATATTGTAAGATGACATCAAGATTTTCACCATATTCGCTAGTCTGTATCTCATAGGCATAGGTCTTAGAGACAGTTGTGACAATATCGGCATAGACAATAGCTATCTTCATGAAGTTGCAACAATCATTAAAGCGCAAAGAGCCATCTTCATAATAGCGATATTCAAAAGCTAAAAGGTCAAATAATACCTTCTTGTCATAGACACCTTGATATGCAAGATTATGAATAGTAAAAATATGTTTAATGCGGCGAATACTCTCTATCGCATTATATCTAATCTTACATAGAGCAGGTAAAACTCCTGTATGATAATCATGCTCATGGCAGATGTCAGGATAATAATCTAATTTAATCATCATCTCTAAGACAGCGACATTGAAAAAAGAAAATCTTGCTGCATCATCATCATAGCCATAGACACCATCACGATTAAAGAAGGTATCATTTTCGATAAATAGATATTCTATTCCTTCATTCACATAGGAATAGACATTAGCTTCTTCATTAATCATACCGCTATGAACATAGATATGATCAAGATATGTAAGCCCGTCATAGTAATGTTCCTTAATCACTTTGAAAAGAGGCATTACAACACGCACTTCATATTTTCTTTTATCTATCGCTTTTGGAAGGGCATAGACAACATCAGCCAATCCTCCAGTCTTGACAAAAGGCAATGACTCAAAACTGACAAATAATAATTTAGTGCTCATCAGATTCTATCCCTTCTTTTTACATAAGCTGGATTTTCCTTAGTACCTTTAATCTCCTTGACATGAGTGACAATGGCATAACGGTCTACAATAGCATTTTCAATATGCACATCTTTATTGATAAAGGCTCCTGGTAAAATAACAGAATCTTTAATTACAGAACCTTCTTTAATTACAACTCCTCGACCAATGACACTATTGATGACTGTGCCTTCTATCTCACAACCATTGCCGACGATAGAATTAGTTGCTGCTCCATCATTGCGATATAGAGTCGGGCATGAATCATTAGTCATTGTATAGATTGGCCACTCATCAGATATCATCTCATGTAATTCTTTCTTTTCGTGCATCTGCATACTAGTATCATAGTAAGCTTTTAAAGAGTTAATACAAGAAGCATAGCCACGATGTTGGTAAGCTTGAACCTTTAACTCATTGATGCAGTCAGCAATGACATTTTTAAACCAGAATAAGCTAGAAGTCTCTTGAGCTCTCTTGACTAGTTTGATAAATAAACTCTTAGATAGACAATAACATTCTAAAGAAATATCACGGCTCTTATACTTACCCATATTTGTTGCAAATCCAGTAACATATTTATCACTATCAAGTGTCAAACTATCACACATGATAAAATTCTCTTTGGCATTACTGCAATTCTGATAGAGAATAGTAATATCGTTACCATTGGAAATATGATGCTCTAACATCTCACTAAAATCTTGGATATAGACAAAGTGTGATGGAGCCACAATGACATATGAAGCACTACTGTCTTCAATATATTGCATATTAGCTGCAAAAGAAGCAACATCGTTATTATAGAATTCACTCAAGAATGGTTTTTCGCCATGAAGGATATGAATATGTCCACGTTTGGAGTTGATATTGTAATTAGTGTGTTGAACATGTTCGATAACTGAGCGTGGGAAATTCTTAATATAGATTTGAATATCATCAATCTTGGAATTAGTAAAATTAGACATCATAAAGTCCATGATACGATATCTTCCCAAGAAACTCACAGCACTAATTGTTCTAAAATCGCTTAAACCACCAACGGTAGCTTCACTAGATTCAAAATTTAATATACCTAAAACCTTAGACATTATTTTTCACCTGCCTTACTAACAACTTGTCTAGTAACTAATAATATTTTCTCTGAATCCTTATCACCTAGTACCATGCCATCAGGAATCTTGACATCATCCATCACTAGACATCTAGTAATCTTGGCACCCTTACCAACAGTAGCGCCATTCATGACAACTGAATCGATTACCTTGGCATCAGCTTTAACTTCAGCATCGGTAAATAAGACAGAGTGAATAACTTCGCCATCGACAATGCAACCCTGAGTGATATAAGCATTATTAATCTTGGCATTTTCACCTATATATTGTGGGCATGTATTGGCATCATCAGTATAAATCTTCCAACTAGGGTCAAATAAATCTAGCTTAGAACTGTGGTCTAACAAGTCCATATTTGCTTCCCAGAGGCTATCGACAGTTCCGACATCCTTCCAATAGCCATCAAAGCGATAAGCTTGTAATTTTAAACCATCACGCAAATAAGCAGGAATGATATCCTTACCGAAGTCATGACTAGACTCTGGATTCTTAGCATCTTCAACTAAGTATTTTCTCAATGTCTTATAGCTATAAATATAGATACCCATGCTAGCAAGATCAGATTTAGGCTTTGCAGGCTTTTCTTCAAAGTCGATTATATTATCATTTTCATCACAATTCATAATACCGAAACGGCTAGCTTCACGCATTGGCACCTTAATGACAGCAATAGTTGCGTCAGCTCCTGTCTCGATATGTTTCTTTAACATCTTTTCATAATTCATCTTATAGATGTGGTCACCTGACAATACTAAAACGTAGTCAGCCTCTTCTTGGTCTAAGAAATCGAGGTTTTGCGAAATAGCATCCGCCGTACCCTGATACAGACCAAAACCAGTCTCATCCTTTTCTCTAGGTGGAAGGACATAAACACCACCACCAGCACTGTCTAAGCCCCAAAGATGATCACGGGCAACATATGAGTTTAGTAATACTGACTCATATTGGACAAGCACTCCCACCGTAGAAATATAGGAGTTGGCACAATTGGACAAGGCAAAATCGATGATGCGATATTTACCACCAAAGTGCACAGCTGGTTTAGCTACCTTTTTAGTCAAGTCAAAAAGGCGAGAGCCACGACCTCCAGCAAGAATCATAGCTACCATTTTTCTCTGTTTCATATCATTATTCCCCTACTTTACTTCCTTTATATTTTCATTATACACATTTTTATATTAATGAGAAAGCCCTTTCAGTTTATCAAGACTTCATTTTAAAAAAGTAATAGTTATTCCAGTCCTAAAACGACTATCTAACTATTACTATTTTTTATTCTATATCTTTCTTTTTGGGCAAAGTGATAGTAAATGTACTGCCTATATTAACTTTTGATGTCAATTTGATATTTCCACCATGTAGAAGAACACCATGTTTGACGATAGATAAACCTAGACCTGTTCCCCCTAAGCTCTTAGAATGGGATTTATCCACACAATAAAAGCGTTCAAATACTCGTGACTGGTCACTATAAGGTATACCTATACCATTGTCTTCTACCTTGATGATAATATTTTGCTCATCTTCACTTGTGCAAACTTCTACATAACCATTTTCTTTGCCATATCTAATCGCATTGTCACAAAGATTGTAGATGACTTCTTCAATGACACTCTCTATGCCATGATAACTAATATCATTAGCTTTATGTCTAAGCTCAATATTCATCTTCTTAGCTGACTTATCAAGCGTATGGAAGATGTCTTCTATTAATTCAGACAACTTAAAATCACTCATCGATACGGCGATATTATTATCTTCTAAAGAAGATAGATGAATAGTATCATTGATGAGATTGATTAAGCGATTGGCTTCATTATAGATATCGCTAGCTATCTCCTTGACATCTTCTTTATCGACCATACCATTTTTCATTATTTCCGCAAAGCCTAAGATAGAAGTTAGAGGCGTCTTTAATTCATGCGATACATTAGCACTAAATTCACGACGCATCTTCTCTTGTCTTTCGATTTCTGTCACATCGCGAATTAAGATGACGGCACCCTCGACTATACCATTTTGATTAACAGGTGATATCAATATTTGATAGACCTTATAATCTAAGTCCATGCGTAGATTTTGCACCTTATTTTCCTCAAGAGCCAGATTGACCGCATCAATAAAACTAGTTGCGTGGTAAAATTGGAAGACACTTTGTTTGCCTTGAATATTCTGCGTCTTAAAAATGCGAATAGAGCTATTATTGAAAGATAACACTTCCGCTTTGCGATTGATAACTATGAGACCTTCTTGCATATTCTCAGTGATGGAAGTGAATTCTTCAGCTCGCTTGCGAAGCTCTTCAATCTGTTCATTGATGATAATATTTTGACTCTGTATCTTATTTACTAGCGGTTGTAGTTCGTGATAGCAAGCTATCTTATCTTGATTGATATCCATACTGTTGATAGGTTTAACTATCTTTTCACTAGCTCTTTTCGCCAATAAGAAAGCAATAATGACCACTAAAACAATAATCCAGAAGATATGCGAAGACATACCTAATAACAATGATGAGATGGTTTGTCTAGTAGTTGAAACTCTAAGAATATTGCCATCACTCAACAAGGTCGCATAATAAATGCTCTCTTGCCCAATCGTATCTGAGCGTCTAGTGGCAAAACCCTCACCATAAGTTAAGGCCGCAATTACTTCTTCTCTATTTAGATGATTATCATTATTTTCTCTACTTCTATTATCGTATAAGACATTTCCTTCCGCATCAATCAGTGTGATTCTATCGCGAGAATTCAATGATTCAAAATAACTGATTCCTTCAATTTCATAAGCATGGACAAGATATGTAGTCTCATTTTTGAGGATGTTGTTGATTTGATCACCAAAATAATCATATAGAACAGACATAAAGAGTCCTATAATCACAATCGTAGAAGCTACTACTGACAGAATAATATGTTTAAATATCTTATTTGTCATAATTCTTCCCCTATTTTATAGCCCACTCCTCTAACCGTCTTGATGTAGTCACCAGCTTCCTCAAGCTTAGACCTCAACATGCGGATATGAACATCGACTGTTCTTGAAGAATCGATAAAATCATAGCCCCATACTGCTTCTAATAATTCTTCTCTAGAAAAACATCTCTCTGGTTTAGATAAGAGTAAGCATAATAAATCAAATTCTTTTCTCGTCAAGACAATATTCTTATCTTTGACTTTAACCGTATGTTTAGTGAATGAGACAGACAAATCTTTATAGTGCATATCTTCGGCTTGATTCAACTTTTGATAACGACGTAAAACTGCTTTTATCCTCGCTACTAATTCCATAATGCCAAATGGTTTAGTGACATAGTCATCTGCTCCTTCATCTAAGCCTAAGACCTTATCATATTCACTAGTCTTGGCTGTCAACATGATGACTGGAATCTGTTTAAAGACATAATCATGTTTAAGATATTTGAGTATCGATAAGCCATCTTCTTCTGGAAGCATGATATCTAAAAGAATTAAATCAGGCACTTTCTCATTTAAAGCTTCATAGAAAAGACTGGGTTTTTCAAAACCTTTATTCTCTAGTCCTTCCTTATTTAAAGTGTACATAATCAGCTTTAAGATACTAGCATCATCTTCCAAAATATAAATCATAATTAATTATTCACCCACTACAAAGCTTACCCATTCAGCTATATTGACTGAATGATCACCTATTCTTTCAAAATACTTAGCTATCATCAAAATATCGATTAAAGATTCACTGAAATCTTCATCATCACCGATACGTCTGATGACTTCTTTTTTAACATCTAAGAATAGTTCATCGATTAAGGCATCTTCTTCATAGACTTTCTTAGCTAGCGAAGCATCTCTACGAATAAATGAATCGACACTATCCTTTAACATCTTAGCACATGCTTCGGCCATCTCATTCAACTTATCATGTTTAATACCATGAATATTTTCTGATTCTTCCAAAAGGTGCATGATGTCTAAATTCTGATCGGCAATGCGCTCTAAATCAGAAATCATCTTTAAAACCGAAGAAATCAAGCGCAAGTCACTAGCCACTGGCTGTTGAGAAAAGATAAGTTTAAGACACATGGATTCTATCTTCTTTTCTTGCTTGTCACTTTCTTCTTCTAATAATACGACACGCTCTAGTTGAGCTTCATTGAAATGAGGCTCCTTAATCGCTTTGATAACAATATCAGTTCCTTCTTCACACATCGAACCCATCTTGACAAGTTCAGTACTCAACTGGTCTAATTCTTCAATAAATTTATTACGCATCATCCAAACCTTCCTGTAATATAATTCTCTGTTCTGATATCATTCGGACTTGAAAAGATAATGTCCGTCTTGTCACATTCAACTATTTCACCCAATAAGAAGAAAGCTGTGATATCAGATATTCTGGCAGCTTGCTGCATATTGTGCGTAACGATGACAATAGTATAATTCTTCTTTAGTTCCAATACTAAGTCTTCAATCTTTGATGTAGAGATTGGATCAAGAGCACTAGTGGGTTCATCCATCAAGATGACTTCTGGTGACATAGCGATACATCTAGCGATGCATAGACGTTGTTGCTGACCGCCAGACAAGCCAAGAGCTGAAGCATCTAAATTGCCCTGTACTTCTTCATAGAGAGCAGCTTGTTTAAGCGAACGCACAACTATTTCATCTAATTGTTTTTTATCTTTAAGTCCTTGGCATCTTGGCCCATAGGCAATATTGTCATAGATGCTCATAGGAAAGGGATTAGGTTTTTGAAAGACCATTCCCACCCTGGTTCTCAAATCGACGATATCTTGTTTAGAAGAATAGATATCGATACCATCTTTGATTATCGTACCTTCAACTTTACAACCTTCAATGAGGTCATTCATACGGTTTAGACAACGAATAAATGTCGACTTGCCACAACCAGATGGTCCGATAAAAGCTGTTACTTTATTCTTATAGATATCAAGATTAATATTCTTCAAAGCTTGTTTTTCGCCATAGAACAAATTGACATCTTTTACTTCAAAAGCTTTTTCCATAGTCTTCCTTTCTAACTAAATGATTTAGCAAAATGTTTGCCTATTATCTTAACTATCGTATTGATGGCAAATACTATCACTAAGATGATTAGAGAAATAGCACTAGCTAATTCAAAGTTAGGTTGTTCACCAGACATGATAGACCATATCATGAGGGCTAATGAAGTACCTTGTGAAAGTATTGTCGGATAGTCATTAATAACGGTACTAGTCGTATAAACTAAAGCTGCTGATTCACCTATAACTCTGCCTATACTTAAAAGAACACCAGTCAAGATACCATTCATCGCACATGGTAATACGACTTTAAAGATGGTCTGCGACTTCGTTGCTCCTAAAGATAAAGAGGCATCACGCAAGCTTTGAGGAACGATAATCAAAGCTTCCTCCGTTGAACGAATAATAGTTGGAAGAAGAATGATAGCTAGGGTCAAGCCACCCAACAAGATACTTGTAGATGTGGCACCGACTAATTGTGTAATTGGGAATAATACGGTTACTCCCATTAAACCATAAATAATACTAGGTATGCCAGTCAAAGTATCAATACCCTGTCTAATTAAAGAATTAATCTTATTCTTATTTGCATACTCGTGAAGATATATCGCACTAGAGATGCCGATAGGTAATGAGAGAGTTAGAGAAATTAGTATCAGATATAGAGTTGTAATGATGGAACCCTTAATACCGCCACCCAATGACTGATAGTTAAGGCTGACAATCTCCGTCACTTCATTTTCCAGAATATTGGCTAAATTCTCAGCACTTTCCATCTTTCCTTGGGACAGGTATACCTGATTTCCTTCGGCATCATTATAATATAAATTATTAATTACATAATTATTCTCAAGGCTTTGTCTTGTGCCTTCTTGGCCAGCAATCAAAGATTCTAGATGAGCAAAAGGAGAATTTGAATCGACATAAGCTACAGATATCTCATTAGTCTTGTGGACTGTTTCGACATCTTCAAAAGCCACCCCCCATTTGGCACTATAATACCCATCATAATCTTCAACTTCCATAGGACTATAGACATAATCATCGGCTACTTTCGCATTAAAAGTCTCGGCGTTGTAATTACTGGTGATGAGGTCCATATTGATAGAAGATAGACCATGGTCAACTAGATAAATCAAGATAGAAGCTAAGACGATTACCGATATAGCACTAGCGGCATATGTGACAGCTTTGAGCAAATTGTCCTTTACTTTTCTGCTCATACAGTATTACCTATCCTTTTCTTGACAAAATTAAGTATAAAATTACTTACAAAAATAATGACAATTAAAACTAGACCGACAGAAAATCTGATATCATAGTCAAGACCTGTCGTCTCTTTTAATCCCGCTAGCATCGTACTAGTCAATGTTCTGGTGATATCAAATGGATTAAATGTTGGTCCAAATAATTTATTACCTGCGACCATCGCAACTGCAGTAGCTTCGCCATATGCTCGTCCTAAACCTAAGATAGCTCCAGCGAAGATGCCTGATTTTGCTGTCGTCAAGACAACTTTAAAGTTGGTCTGAGTCTCTGTTGCTCCTAGAGCTAAAGATGCATGTTCTAAGCTAGGATCAACTGATCTAATTGCCGTGATAGATAGCGATGTAAGAGTAGGAAATATCATAATCGCTAGTAGCATGATAACTGCTAGTAAAGATGAACCACCAAAGGTTGAATAACCAAATAATGATGCTAGATATTTTACTATTTCAGTTATGACACCGGCAGCAAATACACCATAGACAATGCTTGGAACGGATGCTAGTAATTCTACGACATTCTGCATGATTGCACCTAATTTCTTAGGTGCAATTTTAGCTATGAAGAGGGCAGTTAATACCGAGATAGGGAAGGCTATAAGCAATGCCAAGAATGCCGACAGTATCGTGTTGATGACGATAAAGCCAACTCCATAGATGCCTTGGTCTTGCCTATATACTGTTCCCGTCAAAAAAGAAATAAAATCAACCTGCCCATATTCATAGTTTGGTAAAAAAGGCGAAATACCCTTCGAACATACAAAGAGTATTATTATTACTATAAAGCTACTTGATAGTAATGCCATCGCCATGAAGAAGTATCGAAAGAATTTGTCCCAGGATTTATTCCTTTTAACTTTATTCTTATCGATGACCATAATTTACTATTCTACTTCTGTGAAATCTGTTAATGTACCTGCGTAGATATCATGTAATTGAGCTGCTGTGATGTTTTCTAATGTGTTTTCTGCATTTACAACAGCTACAACAGCATCTAAGCAGAATGAACCACTTGCCATAGCGCTTGTTACATCTTCTTCAGCATTGAATGGACGAGAAGCGAAGCCGATTTCAACTGCATTAGCGCCATCTTTTTCAGAACCTAATGTACGAAGGTGTCCATCAGAAGAACCGCTTTGATTCATTGCGAATTGAACGTTTCCAGCTAGAGGTTGGAAAGATTCTAATGCAGCACGGATTACTTTTTCAACTGATGTAGAACCACCTGTGCGAATAGTTAATGAAGAGTTGTCTTGATTTAATACTGGGTAATCTTGAGCAACTTCTGACCAAGGTCTAGCATTTTCAAATGATACGATACCACCATTTTCTTCGATAACAGTTAAACCTTCTGTAGATTCAGTGATATAGGCGATGAAAGCTGCAACTAATTGTTCAAGATCATCTGAAGAGTAATCACCAGCAGCTCTTGTAACATAGTTGAATGGTCTTTGCATCTGGTAAGAACCATCTAATACAGTTTCAGAAGAAGCTTCAACACCTTCGAATGATAATGGTTTGATATTGTTTGCTTCAAAATCAGTAGTAAGTGAAGTATAACCTATGCCTGATGCATCGCTACCTACACGAGTAGCCATATCACCATTTGAGCTAACTTCTGAAGCACTAGAAGTTAATGCACCTTCTTCTAAACCGATTGCACCTTCAAAGGCTTCTCTTGTACCACTAGATGAATCTCTTGTATATACATGAATTGTAGTAGAAGTTGTATCTTCTGTAGTAGTTCCCTCTGTAGTAGTACCTTCTGTACTAGCAGGAGTACTTGATTGGCAGCCTACAAGGCCAAGAGCCAATAGAGCAATTAACATAAAACTAAGTATTTTTTTCATATTTTCTCCTTTGTGCCTAAACACATTTATTAATATACTTGGTCTATGTTAAAGAAGATAAATTCTATTGTTAAATCTATGTAAAAAAAGTAGCTGATTACTCAGCTACTATATCTTTATCTTTTAAATGATAGATAACATTCTTTCTTTCAACAATAATATTAATTTTATCAGCAACTTCCTGATCTTCTTTTATAATATCCAATAATTCCTTAGTCGGATTTATCGCAAAAGGATGACCTGTCATTTGAAACATGGAAAAATCACCACTAGTATCGCCATAGGCAAAACTTTCTTTCAAATTGATGTCATACTTGTCAACCAACATATTTAAAGCCTTAGCCTTGCTGATATGATCCCACATCGGTATGACTTCACCATTATATTTGCCTTCTCCATCAGTCACATAAATTGTTCCAAAATAATCATCAAAGCCATATTTTTCGGCCATGACTTCAACTAATTCCAAAGGTGAGCCAGATACCGCAAAAACTAAATGCCCCATTTTTTTATGTTTAGCAATAGCATCTCTAGTAAAGCGATAGACACGGTCACCTTTTTGAGCAATTACAACATCAGCGATATGCAAAATATGTTCTTTAGACAATCCGATTAAAGTCGATTTGTAAATATCAGCAATTTTCATCAGATAATCATCATAATCTCCTTGTCTTCTATCGTATTTAGTAAAGAAAGGTTTTACATCATCATACCACTTCGAACGATCAACAAGTTCATATGTGATAAACTTCTTAAATACCTCAGTCAATAAACTATCCCGATATAGAGTTCCATCTATATCAAAAAATGCAGCCACTTTTTTCATAGTATTATCTTAACATAAAAAAGAGTCATCTATGAAAGATGACTCTAATAATAGATTAATAATTTTTCTATTGACTAGCAATTCATGTATGCGAAGCCACAACCTACAACAGTTAAAGCGATAGCAGCCCATTGGAATGTAGCGCCTTGACTTAAAGATAAGTATAGAACAACCATGCAAATAATGATTACTAGAACAGAAAGCAACTTCATTTTTACAGCTTTTGGCATTGAATTCAACCTCCTACTATAAACCTAGACCCATACTGATTAGTATGAAAGCTAAAATACCTACTAATAGACCTTGGAGTATGTTGTAAACACCAGTTGCTGCAAGGATTTCACCTTCTCTACCAGCCTGATTAGATACACCAGTACCAAGAGCAGCATTTCCTGGAGAGAATGAGTTAGATAATGCAGCTGCTGCAGATTGTTCAGAAAGAACGATTGGAGCAGAAATACCAAGTACATCAGCAACATTGTATTGTAATGCAGTGAATAGGATGTTAGAAGAAGTACCTGAAGATGTAACGAATCCACCAAGAATAGCGATAAATGGAGCTAAGATTGGATAGAATGATCCAGCAACGATAGCGATACCATAAGCGATATAAGTAGTCATACCAGCTTCTGTTAATAATACAGCCATCATTGTCATAGGGATGATTGTAGTAGTAGAACCAATTGATTGTTTAATTGTCTTAGACCAAGCTTCTCCTACTGCACCTTGTTTTAACATACTTTGAGATTTGTAGAACAAGATAGCTAAGAAAGAAGTCAAGAAAATTAATGTACCAGGAGCAGTGAAAATCTTAATTGCAGAGTATTTTTCAACTGCAGCATTAGTGAATCCACTAGCGATACTGTTAGCAGGGAATGCTAAACCGATTTGGAATGCTGGACTCTCTAAGAAAGTCTTAATTGGAGTAATTAAGTAAACAGCGAATACTACAACTAATAGGATGATGTAAGCAGAGAATGCTTTTAAGAAATCGCCCCAAGAAGTGTGTTCTGTAGCATCTGCACCTTCAGCACTCTTGTACATGCCAAGTCTTGGAAGTACTAATACACCTAAGATTAGGCCAACAGCACCAGAAACGAAACATCCTAGTTCAGGAGCAACGAAGCTCATACCGATAATTGTAGCACCCATTACGATAGATAAGAATAATACAGCAACTGTACCTTCAGCAAATGCTTTACCTACATTCTTATAAACTTTAACACCGTAGTTATGAATAATACAGAAACCTACGATTAAGCCACCGAATGCAACCATAACAGCACCCCAGAATGCAACATCACCAGTATGTTCAGCTCTGAATGCTTCTGGTAAGTTGTTAAGCATTGTATTGTACATTGATCCTAAAGAACCGAATGCAACACCCCAAGAGTGACCTAGCAATGCAGTAATAACTGATACCATTGGATCGAATCCTAGACCGATTAATAATGGAGTAGCAACAGCAACTGGAACACCGAATCCACATACACCTTGGATGAATGTTGGGAATGCCCAACCTAAAATCAAGATTTGAAGAACGCGGCTTCCGTTAGTCATTTCAGTGAACTTATCAGCGATTGTCTTGAAACTTCCTGTTTCGTTAACAACGTTGTATAAGAACATTGAAGACCAGATGATATAAAGTACGAATAGCGTAGACCAGAAACCTTTAACTGTACCAGCAGCTATAACTTCTGGGCCACCTTGGAAGACAAAATAAACAATTACGCCAGTCAAAACCCAAGCGATGATACCCGAACGAGCTCCACTAACTTTTAGTGCAAGCATCAATGCGAGGATTACAACGATTGGTAAAATTGCAAGTACCCATGTAAGGATATCCATTGCAGGTAGACCGACTGCGGTTACATCAATACCCATGAAATTCCTCCTCCTTCATAATTATCAATGTGTTTTCATTCTACCACATATTTTACAAAAATTACACATAATTATGTTTAAATTGTGTGATAGATATCAAAAAACCCTTATTGAAAGGGCTTTTTGATGGATATTTTCTTGTTAAAAAATTATTTTTCTAGTCAAATTATACTATTATACAAATCCGAATGGATTCTAATTAACCCACCCGGATCCCTCAAACTATATTATTTATATAATGCGAATATATACTTATAGTATAGATATTAAGTTTTTAATAGTTAGATAGACACCTAATGCCAAAATAATAATATTAACTACCATATATATTTTATTTGATGTCTTATCATATTCTTTAAAAGCGGTAACTCGATAAACTTGTACCGCACAACTTAGAGTAAGAAATAAATCAAATAATAAATTGCCAATCCTATCATATTGTGTGCTTGGCAATAAAAGAGGAACGGCAAAAGCGATTATAAGAAGTACAACGCTTATTCCATTTAGTTTTTTTGCACTCATGTTTGTACTCATGCTGCTAGCTCCTTTACTTAAAAAGTCTTTGTTCCTATCACAATAAATAAATAATAGTATTAGAGTAATAGGCAATACTTGATTTTTATAGTTGGAAGCTATATGGCAAAAAGACTATTATTATCATAAAGTCCATATAGCTTCCAACTATAATAAAATACCATTTCTATACCTGTGATTATTATTATTAATTCTTAACATATATTATGTCCTCTTATTTATTTACAATTTAATTGTAAGGTATAAGTTATTTGTTATGCAAATTTTATGGGAAAATCAGGACT
>CASEQH010000070.1 GCA_949290085.1 uncultured Bacillota bacterium
CTACTTTATCAATTATTGCAGTTTTAGTTGGAGACTTACTGATGACTGTTGTCGATCCACGTATTCAACTAGCAGCTAAAGGAGGTAAGAAAAAATGACAGATCAAGAATTATTCTCGTTTAAAAGATTGGATGATACTGCATCTGAACATATTTCATCTCCTAAATATTCTTATTGGCGTTCGGTGTTCCGCAAGTTCTTTTCTTCAAAAGTCGCTATTCTAATGCTCATATTAGCCACTGCCGTTGTCTTGATGGCTTTCATACAGCCGATGTTTTCACACTATGATCCTATGGACGCTGAATCAATAAATGATATAACTAAACGTTTTATCAGGCCTAACGCTGAATATTGGTTTGGTACTGATGACGTTGGTAACTCTTTGTTTGATGCTGTATGGGCTGGTACTAAAAACTCATTAATCGTATCTTTCTCAGCAACTGCCATCACACAGATTTTAGGTGTCGTCATCGGTATGTTCTGGGGTTTCTCCAAGCGTTTCGATGCTATTATGATACAAATCTATAATGTCATAGCTAATATTCCTATGACCCTAGTTGCGATGATTTTAATGTATGCCCTAGGTTCTGGTATGATTCAATTGATTTTTGCTCTATCGGTAACCTCATGGATATCGACTGCCTACTTTATACGTGTCCAAGTTATGATTATTCGTGACCGTGAGTATAATTTGGCCTCTAGATGCTTAGGCACATCTACTACTAAAATCATTACCCACAATATTTTCCCGTATTTGATTTCAGTTATTATGACATCAATATCTCGTGATGTCCCTAGTTTCATTTCTTATGAAGTATTTCTGTCATATATCGGTGTTGGATTATCCAAAGCTTATCCATCTTTAGGACAACTAATTCAAAAATATTCCGCTTATATGACTTCAACTCCATATGTTTTCTGGATTCCAGTTATTGTCAGTGCTTTTATCTCTGTTTCACTCTATATTGTCGGTCAGACATTAGCAGATGCCAGTGATCCGCGCACACATATGGTATAGGAGGTGTCAACATGGATAAAAATATTATTCTTTCAGTAAAAAATCTGGAAGTCAAATTTAAAGTTAGAGACCGAGTACTGACTGCAATTCGTAATATTTCTCTAGACTTTGAAGACCACAAAGTAGTTGCCATCGTAGGTGAATCAGGAAGTGGTAAATCTGTATTTACTAAAACTTTTACCGGAATGCTAGAAATTAATGGTGAAGTTACAAATGGTGAAATCTGGTTTGAAGGGAAAAACTTACTAGAGAATAAAAAAGATGAAGATTGGTTAAAGATTCGTGGTAAGAAGATTGCTACTGTCTTCCAAGACCCAATGACTTCATTAAACCCTGTACGTACTATTGGTTACCAGATTTCTGAAGTAATCATGAAGCATCAGGGAAAATCAAAAGAAGAAGCTAAAAAGGAAGCAATCGAACTCATGACGCGTGTTGGCATTTATAATGCTGAACAACGTTATGACGAATATCCATTTATGTATTCTGGCGGTATGCGTCAAAGAATCGTTATTGCCATCGCCCTTGCATGCCATCCTAAGATTCTTATCTGCGATGAACCTACTACAGCTCTGGATGTTACTATCCAAGCTCAGATTATCCATCTGATTAAGGATTTGGCTAAAGAATACAATTTCACAACCATCTATATTACTCATGACTTAGGTGTAGTTGCCAATGTAGCCGATAAAGTTGCAGTTATGTATGCTGGTCAGATTATTGAATATGGCGATGTTGAAGAAATCTTCTATGATCCTCGTCATCCATATACCTGGGGATTACTTTCTTCACTTCCTCAGCTCGGTGAAAAAGGTAGTGAACTGTTCGCTATCAGAGGTACACCTCCTTCACTATTTGAAGAGATTAAGGGCGATGCCTTTGCACCAAGAAGTGACTATTCAATGGAGATAGACTTCATTGAAGAACCACCTATGTTTAAGGTAACTGATACACACTATGCTAAAACATGGTTGTTAGACCCACGTGCTCCAAAGGTCGAAAAACCAAAGGCCATTCAAAATCTTCATGAGAAGATTCTCGCATTAACTGCTAAGGGAGGTATTTATGGAGAACGATAAAAAAGAAGTATTATTATCTGTTAAAAATCTAGAAATTACCTTCTTTAACAACAAAAAGGCTTTTAGAGCGGTAAAAAATGCTAACTTTGAAATCTATAAGGGTGAGACATTTGCCCTTGTAGGCGAGTCAGGAAGTGGTAAGACAACTATTGGTCGTGCCATTATCCGTTTAAACCCAACTTCAGCTGGTGAAATCATTTATAAAGGAAAAAAGATTAATGGCAAAATCTCTAAAGAAGAAGAAAGGGAGATTGTTCGTAATATCCAAATGATATTCCAAGATCCTGCTGCTTCTTTAAATGAGCGTGCTACAATTGATTATTGTGTTTCCGAAGGCCTTTATAATTTCCATCTCTACGATAATGAAGAAGATCGAGAAAGAAAGGTTGATATGGCCTTAGAATCTGTAGGCTTACTACCTGAACACAAATCTCGTTATCCACATGAATTCTCAGGTGGCCAAAGACAACGTATAGGTATTGCTAGAGCGATGATTATGAAGCCTGAATTCATCATTGCCGATGAACCTATCAGCGCTCTAGACGTGTCTATTCGTGCCCAGGTATTAAACTTGATGAATAAGTTCAAGGAAGAACAGGGTCTTACTTACATGTTTATCGCCCATGATTTGTCGGTTGTAAGATATTTCTCTGACCGCATTGCGGTTATTCATAAAGGTCGTATCGTTGAGATTGCACCAACTAATGTCTTATTTAAATATCCTCTACATCCATATACTCATTCTCTATTACAAGCTGTACCAATGCCAGATCCTCGTATTGAGAAAGCTAAGGAACTTGTTATCTATGACGAGTCAACTAGAGATTTGAGTGGTGAAAAGCCAATTCTACAAGAAATTCGCCCAGGTCATTTCGTATTTGCTAATGATCGTGAGATGAGAGAATATGAGGAAACTCTTAGAAGATGGGAAAAAGAAGAGCAATAATTGAACTGAACCCCAAAATTAGGACAACCTAATGGAGGGGTTTTTATTATGAAACTAACATATGAAGACAAATTAGAGATTTACAGATTATGGAAACAGGAAGGATGGGGGTCGCCAAGAATAGCGAAAAAGTTCAATA
>CASEQH010000071.1 GCA_949290085.1 uncultured Bacillota bacterium
GAAAACATCATTGCTAAGACACCGATGACAGTTACGATGCTTGATAATATCTGTTGGATAGTCGAGTTAAGATTTTGCGAGATATTATCGACATCATTAGTAACTCTAGATAATACTTCACCATGAGTTTGACGATCAAAGTATTTAAGTGGTAGACGATTAATCTTTTCCGCGATTTCTCTTCGCAAGTTATAAGAGATATCGGTAGAAATACCAGATAGTACCCAGTTAGAGAAATAAGATATTAATGCACTGACAAGGTATATTACAAGCAGGGTCGCTAAGATATTAAAGATGCCCGTAAAGTCTATACCTGCGCCACCTTGGCTCTTAGAGACTATACCATCAAATAATAGAGTTGTAGCTTGACCGGAAACCTTTGGACCAATGATAGTTAAGACGGTGCCGATGACCGTAATGACTAGAACAAAGATAATTTTGAAGTAATATGGTCTTAGATAATTGGCGAGATTACCAATAGTCTTCTTGAAGTTTTTAGCTTTCGCTGAAGACATATTATTATTTCCTCTAGACATTAGCTAATTCCTCCTCGCTTAATTGTGATTTGGCAATCTCTTGATAAACCGCACAATTTTTAATCAATTCTTCATGTTTACCCATGCCGACTACCTTGCCTTCGGATAAAACGACAATCTTATCGGCATTTTTAATAGTCGAAATACGTTGAGCGACAATGAGAACTATCGCACTAGTCTTGGCAATCATCTTATCTAAGGCCGCTCTTAACTTCTTATCAGTCTCAAAGTCTAGGGCTGAGAAAGAGTCATCAAAAATGTATATTCCAGCGTCCTTAGCCAAAGCTCTAGCGATAGATAGGCGTTGTTTTTGACCACCTGAGACATTAGTACCACCTTGAACGATAGGGCTCAAGATTCCCTCTTCCTTCTCTTCGATGATATTGCGCGATTGCGATACATCGATGGCTTCATTTAGATGTTCTTCATCAATTTCACGACCAAATTCGATATTAGATTTAATCGTGCCTGTAAATAAGATTGACTTTTGCGGAACATAACCAATATTGTCTCTGAGTTCTTCTTGTTTCAAATCACGGATATCGATGCCCTTATACTTAATCGAACCCTCTGAGACATCAAAGAGCCGTGGTATAAGTTTTATTAAAGTCGACTTACCACTACCGGTTGAGCCGATAAAGGCCACTGTCTCACCTGGCTTAGCTTCAAAAGAAATATCCGTCAAGACATCTTCTTCGGCATGCGGATATTTAAAGGATACTTTATCAAAGACTAAAGAACCAGGCATAGTAGGTAGACTCTCCGTCTTTTCCTTATCTTTAATACTATTTTCACAATCTAATACTTCAAAGATACGGTGTGCACTGACTAAAGATCTTGGAATCATAATCCATATCATCGCTACTATCATAAATGACATCAAGACATTCATCGCATATTGGATGAAGGCCATCATCTCACCAACACTCATCACATTGATATCGATAAGTTGTGAACTAAACCAAATGATAAATACAGTTAAAGCGTTCATCAAGAACATCATGAACGGCATCATGACAGACATCGTTCTTGATACAAATAGGTTAATATTACTAAGGTTCTTATTAGCTTCATCAAAGCGTTCTTCTTCATGTTTTTCTGAATTGAATGCACGAATGACTAAAATACCATCTAAGAATTCACGCATGACATTATTTAATTTATCAACTAGGCCTTGAATCTTCTTGAAACGTGGCATAGCGATAAATAGTGTTATGAGCATCACTAAGCTAATTACGACAATGGCGACCATGAGTAGCCATAACATATCTTGATATCTAAATACTTTAGTAATAGACACTATTCCCATCATTGGAGCTATGAGGACGATTCTAAGTAGCATCTGCACCAGCATTTGGACCTGTTGGATATCATTAGTCGTACGGGTGATTAAAGAAGAAGATGAAAATTTCGAAAATTCCGTACTCGAGAAGGATTCAACCTTACTAAAGACATCATGACGCAAGTTTTTAGCTACCTTACATGCCACCATAGTTGCCAAATAAGTCGAAGCAATCTGGCAAATGACACCCAGCAAGGATATACCTAACATCTCTAAACCGGTATAGAGAATGTAATTTGTCTGCAATACCTCGGTATTGACACCTACACTACTATATTCCTCTTTTAATATCATTAAAGCGCCACTAGACAAATTCTCACTATAACTAGCTGTCCTCTTTTCTAACATCGCTTTAACTTCATCGATATAAGAAGGATTAGCACTCATAGCTGCATAGATTTCACCACTATTTTCTAAGCCATCGAGCACATTTGTATAGACGATGGGTTCAACCATCAATTCTGAGATATCTTCATGTTCCTCATTCAAGACATAAACATCTTCATTAAATTTGATCAATTGATTTTCGACAGTAACTTCTTGATCTTTATTGATTAAAGTGTAATTGGCTAATACGTCTTCTCTTAAATCTTCATCAATAAAAAGAAGATATTTATTCATCGTATCAGCTTTTAATACTAGTGGTGTCGTATCATTAATGCCACCATATTGAATACCATTAGTTACGATATCACTCATATAATCCGGCAAGGCCAACTCTGTTTGCACCTGACCATAAGTTAGGGCAATTACCAGGATTATTATCCACCAAAACGGTTTTAAATATCTCAATAATTTCTTCATAAAAACTCCTTTATGAAACATTCTAACACTCATATTTTTTAAAAAAAAGAATTGTGTGATAAATAACACAATTCTTTCACTCTTTTAGCAGTCACTGCTTATCATGATGTATTTTATTAGCTTCAAAGAAGGCATCATCCCTTTTGATTGGATGGCCTATAGTCCTTCTAAGAAAACCTATTATCGGATGGAAATTAGGATTGATCATGCCGGTGAGTTCAATAAATATCCAAGCTAGTAGACAAAGTATAGCCAAGAATATCATACCTATGCCCTCATGGAAATAAGTGATGATGGCACAAAGTCCAAATAGACTGGTTACTAGATATAGTAGTAGTACAGTATTGCGATGAGATAAACCAACTTTATACATGAGGATGTGATGCAAGTGTAGACGGTCAGCTTCCGATATCTTTTGCCCCTTAAGTTTTCTTCTAATTATGGCAAGGCAGGTATCAGAAAGTGGCACAAATAAGATTATGATAGGAAAGCCTAAAGTAATAAAAGTCGATGTCTTAAAGCCGAGCAAGGATAGACAAGCGATGATATAACCCATAAATAAGGCACCACAATCTCCGACAAAGATAGATGCCGGATGGAAATTATATGGTAAAAATCCTGCAATTCCTCCTATCATAATTAAAGCGATGACACAGATATCGCGACGACCCATAAAAAAACCAATGAGACCTATGACAGATAAGACGATAAAGGATATGCCACTAGACAAGCCATCTAATCCATCGATGAGGTTAATCGCATTGGCTACACCAACTATCCATATCAAAGATACTAAAAAAGAAATAGGACTGATATCAATACTTAAAAATTCTAAGGTGATGACATCTAAGGATAAGTCACCAAAGACGATGACATAGAAGGCCGCTGCTATTTGAAATAATAATTTAATGATAGGTTTTAAGTCAAAGATATCATCGATTAAACCGCCGATGAAGATGATTAGAGCTCCCACCATTATCGCATTGATAGTCTTGTCAGCCTTAACAAAGATGGCCATGGTAATAATAAAAGCCAAAAAGATTGATAGGCCACCCATGCGAACTATGCGCCCATGATGGACAGTGCGATTATTCTCTTGGGCATAAATATTTAAAGCGAAACCTATTCTTTTAGCTATCGGTGTAAATAATAGCGAAATCACAAAAGCGACTGCAAAATATGGCAATGCTCCTAAAACTAGATTCACTTATTACACCTCCCTTTGAATTAACATTATAGCACGAACTACATCAGAGATTGAACATCCCTAAAACCATACATGATACCCATGATAAATTGACCCATTAAAAAGGCTAGGGCCATGGCGATGATGATATATAAAATCTGGGCCTTCATCACTGAATTTTTCTTGAGAAAACGATTGTAGTCTAAGGCATTTAAAGCATATAGACTAATCGCAAAACAGATAAAGTAGATAACTAAGCGTGTAAAATAAATCATCTGACTAAGTCTCCTTTGATAAAGCTCGCAATTATTTCATTTTCCTTATTAACGACGATAAAACTGGCTTCTTTACCAGGTAAGAGTCCGCCAAAACGTTTGCCAATGCCATAGAAGCGATAGTAATTCATCGCCATAATATTAGAAATATCAATTAAGTCTAAACCTAAGTCGATATAATTATTAAGCTTTCCCTTAGCTAATAGATAGCGCATATCATGTATCTTAAAGAGTAACTTTAAACTGTCAGGATAAGCACTATCATCAAAGCTGATATACTTATTATTCTTTAATAGACAAGTAGTATAGACATTAGGTTTATAGGGATTGAGAGTAAAAGGTTTGTCATATATTCCCCAACAACCATCAAAATTTAAACTGAAACGTCCTTTATCGCTATTAGTGATGAGGACACGACGATTAGCTGCTTTAAAGATATCGATGACCTTTTGGTCAATATCAGCTTCAAAGCTAAAGGATAAAATATTAGGTGAAGTAGTAATCCAAGCACAGACTTCATCAGGTATATCACTTCTTTTAAAAATGATATGTAAACCAAAACATTTGCTGTAATGATAGCGATCAGGATCAAAGTTAATGAGCTTATCAACGGCCTTTTCATCATCGACAGTTAGTGAAGCTACAAAATAGCCTATGCCTTCGAGTGCTAAAGACTTAGAAAAATCTTCATCGACATCATAATCATCTATCTCGACGTAAGTAAAGATAGAGGGCAGGATATTATCCCCTTCTACATCGATGACACTAGTATCATTATCGATAGACTTAGGTACCTGATAATAAGTTTGGACGATGCGGCCATCTTCTACTAAGAGGGCACCCTTTTCATAGGCTCTATTTCCATCAAGATAAAGATGGGCATTTGTATATAAAGTTTTCATATTATTTCTCTAATATCTTAATTACTTTAGGTAGAACTTGTTTCTTACGAGAGATGACATTTGGTGCATATTCATCAGTCATCAAATCCTTAAAGCCATCGATGATTGCATCCTTCTTCTTGCCAGCTACTAAGATATAAGAACCACTGGCATTAGGATTGGTGAAAATGACCATCATCACATCAAAGTTCTGACTGACACATTCTTTTTCTATATATTCTAAGACGATAGGTTTAATCTTTTTAAATTCCTCTTCTGTCTTACATGGAGTCTGACTTAAACCAACCTTGTAGCGACCAATAGTAAATTCCTTAAAGTCACTATATACGACATCGATAGTCTTCTTATTTAAGATAGAACCAGTAGAATTAACTAGACCCTCATGGAGTTCTTCCATCGATACCTCAGCTATCTTTTCTAATTTTCCAGCAATTTCTATGTCTAAATCGGTAGTGGTTGGCGACTTGAAATTTAATGTATCAGCGATGATACCTCCTAATAGTAAGCCGGCCATCTCTTTAGAGAGTTCCACTTTAGATTCAAAATATTTAATGGCAATGATAGTGCATGTTGCGCCCACTATCATCGTTGTAATGGTGATAGGATTGATAGTCTCTATACCACCTAGACGGTGATGGTCGACAATCTCGATTACTTCGCCATCTTCAATATCATCGATAGTCTGTTTAATCTCATTGTGGTCAACGAGAATGAATTGTTTCTTTTGATAATTTAATAAATGATAACGGGATATCGTACCTACAACTCTATCTTGTTCATCGATGATAGGATAACTTCTAAAGCGAGTCTTAGACATCTTGCGTGATACTTCATCGAGAGTATCAGTCAGATTAAAAGTGATAATCTTCTCCTTTTTAACCATGACATTTTCAATGCTTGGGGCTTGGAATACTAATCTTGATACACTCAAAGGACTCAATGAGGTATGGATGACAGCGACACCCATTTCCTTAGCTTTTTGTAAAGTGACGCTATCTATCCAATTTTCGCCGACGATTACTAAACAAGCGACCTTTTCATTGATACAATGGCGCTGTATCTCTGGATTATTAAAAGTGATAGCGATAGAACCCTTTGTAATCTTAGTTTCAAAGCCTGGGAAGAAATCGATGACACCACAGGTATTAAAATCTTTACTATCAAGGATGATCTCACCTTCAATCGTCTTCACTAAGTCATTTAGTTTGACCTTAGACATGAGCTTAGTCAATGATACATCATCACTGCTCAAGATAGAAGTTAAGTCGTCAACGCCGACAATACCTTCTAATTTATTATCTTCATCAGCGACGATGATACCCATATTATTTCTTTCAATGACGACATCCATCGCCTCTTTTAAAGTAATGCTCTTAGGTTTAATCTGTGCCTTGTCATAGTCAATCTCTCTAATTGTCGATTTAGCAGTAAATAGAGTCATTGGTTCTTCAAAACCAAAACGCTCTAGTAGATATTCGGCTTCACTGCCGACTGGACCTATCTTGCCGGCAATCGCATTGACGCCCATAGCCTGTTTATAATTGGCATAAGCAATAGCTGATGTTATTGAATCGGTATCTGGATTTTTATGACCAGTTACATATACAGGTTTTTGCATAATCTCTATCTCCCTAAAACTCTCTTAATATCTTCTTCTTTGATTAGTCCCTTGCGCAGTATCTTAATACCATCTGTCATATCAACTATGGTACTAGCCAGTTCACTTTCAGCATCCATTTCGATGATGCCATCTATCTCTTTAAGACTATTTTCGACATCCTTATAATACTTAAGTGCTGGCTCATTAGATATATTGGCACTAGTAACAAGTAGTGGTTTGCCAATATATTCAATAAGTTTCAAGATACCTTCATGATTAGGTATCCTGATGCCAATAGTCGCAAAACCATTAGTGACAAAGGATGGAACTTCACTTCTTCTTTTTAAAATAAGAGTAAGTGGGCCAGGAAAAAAGCTGTCTGCCACCTTAATTGCCTCACTAGACATGATAGCCACTTCCTTCATCATCGAAATGTTGGCACACATCATAGGTAAAGGCTTATGGGCATCTCTTTTTTTAATAGCCTTAAGTTTTTCTATGGCCTTTTCATCATCATAGATGCAAGCTAGACCAAAGACTGTATCAGTAGGAAAGGCGATGACTCCTCCCTTTTCAAAAGCCTCTTTTAGGCTAGGTAAATCATTAAACGAATTATATTTTTTCATTTTCTTATTATATCATTATTTATCAATTTTTATATTTTTATATACTGAATATGCCAGATAGGACAGGCTCAAGAAAAAACCGGTGAAGATGCCAATAACTACCTGATTAAAGAGCTGTCCGACATATAGACAGAAACAGAATGTCATCACGACAGTAAATGCTAGCTCAACAATTAAAAGGATAGTCTTCATACCTTAATGATATAATAATTTATATGAAAAAATATATAATTAAAAGCCATGATAGAGACAGATTTTTAGATGTATTGTTTAAACTTAAAGGACAAGATTTTCTCATCGATGAAGATGTCTTGAGCTTAAATTCTTTTAAACATAAGTATCTTGATGATATTAATCTATATGATGTCTATGAAGCGATTAAAGATATGCCTTTAGTTAATTTTAAAACCTTAAAGAAGGATATCGGCTTTATAAAAGAGATAGCCCAAATTAATGAAGAAGTAGAAGCTTATGAAGTAAATATTGATGACCTAGATATCCTCGATGAACTAAAAGATATCCTAAAGAAACTGCCTAAATATAATTATCAAAAACTCTACGACTACATCGATAATAATAATCTTGATGAATATCGAATCCTTGATTCATCCTATTCATACTTAGATATGATAATCATCAAGCGCATGATCAAAAATGGCGCTAAGTATCTAGCGAATAAAAATGATAAGCATCAAGATATGCGTTATGAGATGATATCTGAGCGTCAAGAGATAGAAGCAGCCATTCAATATATTATCAATAAGGATATAGATTTAAATGATGTCGCCTTTATCAATTTAAGTTCTAATGAAAAGATTATCCGCTCACTTTTATATCGCTATAAGATGCCTCATCACTTCCTTCATGATGAAAGGATTAATCATTATGGTCATAAATTAGTCAGTCTTTTAGATTTCTATCTAAAGCCTAATTTAGAAAATTATCAAGAAGTCATCAAAGAAAATATCTTTGCCTATAATAATGAAGAAATAATTACTTATCTAGAAGATCATTTTGATGAAAATAAGGATATTTTTAAAGATTTTGATTCTTTTATTGATGAGAGCTCTCATTATAAAAATTTAGAAGCTAAAGCCCAAGAAGTTCATGCGCTCACATATCCTAAATTAAGCGAATTATTAAAAGTTGAATCTTTTATCGAAGCCATTACTATCGCCTTTAGTTTTATTAATGATGGAAATGATGACTTATTGAATGTCAAAAGCTATCTAGAAGAAAATAGTAAATATCTAAAAGAGGATAATTATTTCTTGCTGAGAGAAAATCTTTTAAATATGCATATTAAAGATGAGGGAGATGGTATTATCATCGCCAACCTATTTGATGGAATAAATAGACCCTACATCTTTCTCTTTGATGTGACTCAAGACAAGTATCCGGCCTTTAAATCTTTAAAGGGTCTTTTAAATGAGAGAAGCATTTTAAAGTCTAATTATCCTAAGCTCGCTGAGCGTTATGACTATCATGGTGAACGTTTAGCCTATCTGCAAAATACTAACTGTACATTCTATGGTATCGCCACATCTAATTATCAAGGCAAAACCAATGAGATATCAGCTGATATTGAAGACTATAAGAAGATAAATTTGCCTCTTATCGAACATGAATACAATTATAGTCCTAAGCATCACTTACCTTCCAAATTAGCCAAGGAAGCCTTCTTTGATAATGACATCTTATATTCTTCTGTATCCGCTCTGGAAAAATATCAAGCTTGTAACTACGCCTACTTCTTAAATTATGTCTTAGGTTTATATGAGCCTTTCACCTATGAATTAAATGCTGCCAGCATTGGTACCATCATTCATTCACTCTTTGAAAAACTTATCACTATCTATAATAAGGATTATTCTAATGCCAATTTAAGCGAAATAAAAAAGATACTTTATCCCTTTTTTAAACGCTTTGATTTACTATATCCCAAATATCATTATCGCCATACAGTTGTCAGAGATAGAATACTAAACTCCTTCTTATTAGAACTTAAATTTCTCAATGGGTTAGAAAATGCTTCTTATTTTAATCCTCTAGCCCAAGAATATAAGTTTGATAGCTTTATCTTGCCGGATAAGGTATCGCTTAAGGGTTCTATCGACCGTGTCGATAGCTATCTGACAAACTTTAGGATATTAGACTATAAGACTTCTGACCACAGTCTTAAAAAGGCGGAGATATCTAAGGGTTTAAGCTTACAACTACTAACTTATTTAATCATCTTTGAAAAGCTCAATCCTAATTTTAAGGCTATTGGCGCCTATTATCTAAATGTCAATCATCCTCGCTTCAGCATTGATTCTTATAGCTATTCTTTAAAAAATGGGTTGGTCTTAAATGATATAGATATCCCTACAAACTTTAATAGTCGTCATAAATTAAAAGGTATGACTTTAGAAGACATTGAAGGTTTAGATATCAATCATGAATATATACTCTCACGCAGCAAAACTTCGATATCTAAGGATTATCTGTTAGAACATGATGAAGTAGTAAAGGCTTTTGAAGCTATATATGATAATATCTATCAAAATATGAAAGATGGTAATATCGACCTCAAACCAGTACAGGGGGCTTGCACCTATTGTAGCTATCGTCGCATTTGTCACTATCGTGGCGGTATCTATTATGATAGAGATATCATCTACGATTTAACAAGCAAGAAGGAGAAACAATAATGGAATTAAATCCTACCCAACAAAAAGCTGTCGATATTACCGATAATAATGTCTTGGTCTTCGCCTCGGCTGGTGGTGGCAAGACGACGGTGCTCGTATCAAGACTTTTAAAAAGAATTGCTCAAGATAGACTATCCATCGATGAGATTGCAGCGATGACTTTTACTAATGCTGCAGCCTTAAATATGAAAAAGCGCTTAGAGAAAAAACTTAGAGAAAAAATCAAAGAAAATCCTGATGATCTCTTTTTAAAAGAGCAGCTCAGCAAAATAGCTGATGCTAATATTTCAACTATTCATAGCTTCTGTCTCAATATCATCAAAGAATATTATTATATCATTGGCCTGCCTAAGACTATGGCTAATAATGTCTTAGACGATGGAACTAAACAAATTTATCTCAGACAGGCAATCGAGGAAACTTTAGCCAATGATAAGAGATTACTCATGCTCATGACAAGTCTTAGCTCTTCTTTATTTTCTTTTGATAGTCTTATTACTATCATCACTTCCATCATCAATAAAGCTCGGTCTCAAAGTGATATAGAAGCTTGGTTTGATAAGGTAAGACCGACTAAGATTAAATCATTTGAGGAAATAGATGCAGAAGTTAGAAAGTATTATCTAGATGATATCAAAGGGCAGCTTATTTTAGCTAAGACCATCATCAATAAGATAATCGCTTTAAATACTTCTTTAAACCCAGGTTATCAAAGAGTATTAGAAATAATTCATGAAATAGAAGATGAAGATGACTACTCCTACTTCTTAAATAGAATGATAGAAATCTTAATACCACTCCCTAATCTCAAAGACGATGATTTATATAAGAAATATAGAGCTGAGCTTAAAGATGTCTATGAAAAGATAGCTAGTAAATTAGAGCCTGAAAGACAAATAATCAATAATTATAATGGCGCCATAGCGATAGAAAATGCCCTTCTAGATTTGAGTAAAGATGCCTACAAACGTTTTCAAGTCATCAAGTTTGAACATGAATGCATGGACTTTGATGACTTTGAACACTTCGCTAAAGACATTCTTACTTTTGATAATGAGAATATAGCTAATAAATTGAAAAAACAATTTAAAGAAATCATGGTCGATGAATTTCAAGATACCAATGATGCTCAATTTTCCCTCATTCGTCTCATCTCTAACAACAATCTTTTCATCGTCGGCGATGTCAAACAATCCATCTATCGTTTCCGCAAGGCTAAACCAGCCATCATGAAGTCTTTAAAAGATGATGATACTTTCATCAAGATACATATTCAAAATAACTATCGCTCTAATACTAATATCGTCAATTTTAATAATGAGCTCTTCAATAAGATTATGAATATCTATCGTGAAGATGTCGATGAAACTGACATGCAGATTACCTTAGACTTGCAAGCTGAGAATAATGAAGAGATAGAATTTAAAATTATTAATAGTGATGGTGACTTAGCTAAATCCAAAGCTAAACTTTTAGCTAATACTATCTATGAGCTACATGAAAAGGGTAAGGCCTTTAAGAATATTGCGGTCTTAGTGCGCACGCATGATCAAAAAAGACTCATCAAAGAAGCCTTAAAAGCTTATAATATCCCCTTCTTCCTCACAGATAATGAAGGTTACTTCTCTTCTTTATCCATCGATATCTTAATATCCTATTTCAAATTATTGTTGAATAAAAAGGATAAGTTTTCTATTGTCTCTGTATTATCTTCGCCTCTTTATAATCTTAGTGATAAAGACTTATATATGTTAAGAAATGACTATTTTGCCTATGAAGATTTTAAAAATGATTACTATTACTTATTAAAATTATCTAAGCAAAATAAAGTTGATGAAATAATTAACTATATACTCACTATCAATGACTTTTACTTTGAACATCTAAATACACAAGAAAAGGCTAATATCGATTATCTTTTAAATAATCTAGACAATTATAAGATTTATAATGTCGCCGATTTTATCAATTATATTGAAAGTACCGAAGACTATCAAAGTGAGAATGCCTCCACTGTCAGTGAAGATGCCAATGTAGTTAAAGTCATGACCATTCATGATTCTAAGGGTCTGGAATTTGATAATGTCATACTCTATTCCACTCATCAAAATCTCTTCAACGAATCAAAGGAATCTGTCTGTATCGATGATAATTGGGGCTTAGGTATCAACTATATCAAGTCTCCTATTGGCTATACGATATCCACAATTAAGAAAAAAGCCTACCTGGCCAAAGAAAATATCGAAGATATCTTAGAATTTCAAAGACTTCTCTATGTCGCTTTGACTAGAGCTAAATCAAAACTTATTATCATCGATTCCCTATCCGCTAATGAAGAAATAGACGATTATAAATATCCTTTAGACCTATCTTTATTCTATGCCCGTAAAGGTTTCACTTCTTATATTTGTAGCTCCATGAGTGAAAATAAAGATTTTAAATATTATTCCTGTGCTGCATTAGAAGACAAAAAACCATTAGAGGCTGAATGCTTATCAAAAAGAAATATTCCTTTTAAAGAATATAATTCTAGTATTAAAAAAGACCTCTCACCATCTGCTCTTGAAAGCTTCCGTAAAGAATTGCATCTTGGAAATAATGAAGCTATGCAATATGGTACAAAGATACATCAGATCTTTGAAGATATCGACTATAGTGAAGCTATAAGCCAGGAAATATTAAAAACTAAGTATCCTGATATCAGTGACTATACTATTAATTCCATCCTTTTCTTTGTCAATAGTCCCCTAATTCAAGAAGCAAAAAAAGGCCATATATATAAGGAGCTCCCTTTCTATATAAAAGATAAGGATACTCTACTACATGGCTATATGGACTTTGTGGCAGTTTTAGAAGATAAGATAATACTGATTGATTATAAAACGGATAGCGGCATCGATAAGGAGGAATTCATCATGCGCTATAAAGCACAAATCAAGTCCTATACCGATGCCCTGAAGAGAATATATGGCAAAGAAGTTAATGCATATATCTATGCCATAAGTAAATCAGAATTCATTAGCTTTTAGCTAAGACCTCTTTAATGACCTTTACACAGGCATCATAACCTTCGATACTAGAATTTAGACAGAGATTATAATTTTCTACATAACCAAATTTCTTATGCGTAAAGTATTCATAATATGATGCACGATTACGGTCAACTTCATCTATCATCTCACTAGCTTCTTTTTCGCTGATGCCATAACGCTTGATGATTGTTTGAACTCTATCTTCTTTAGGTGCATAGATGAAGACTTTAAGAGCTTGGGGATAATTCTTTAAGATGTCATCAGCATTTCGACCGACGATGATACAACTTTTTTCAGATGCTAATTTTTGTAGTACATCGCATTGATGGCGATAAATCTTTTCATCAAGATTATTAGCACTAGGTAGAGCTCTGCTTAAATCATTGAGGAAGTTATCGCTTCTATCGATCTTGTAGTCTTCAAATAATGATTGAGCCATCTCACTATTCGTGGCAGCTTTTTCAATAATCTCTTTATCATAGACAGGAATATTTAATTCTTTTGATAATCTTTGAGCAATCTCATAACCACCGCTACCAAACTGTCTTGATATAGTAATAATGACATTATCGCTCTTAGCTTCTTCGACATTGTTGGCTTTATTAAATTCACCAGCTAATTCAAAGCCTTTCTTAGCTACGATGACGGCGATGATTTCATTGATGACTGCCGCTGCAGCGATAGTGCCTTGAATGATTTGGGCTTCTTCACTAGCATAAGGAGCAATAGTATTGACGGCGATAGAAGTGAAGACTAAAGAGACACCAGAGTGAGGAAGTAGGGTAAGACCTAAGTACTTCTGTACCGTTTCGCCAAGTCCGGTAAATTTAGCACCAAAGTAGGCACCACAGTATTTACCAATAGCTCTAGATATAATATAGATGACAGTATATAAACCAGCACCTAATACGAGATGATAATCAAGTGGAGCACCAAGATTCAAGATGACAATGATGAGCGCTACACCCAAGATCGGATTAAATAAGCGCATGATTTGGTCGAGTTTCTCTTCACTGATCATATTAGAGAAGGCAGCTGAATATGACATACCTATGAGCATGAAGTTTAAGACATCGCTCTTTAAGACGACAGAATTGAAGAAGAAACCAACTAATGAAGTTAATATAATAGTAGCTAAGATAGTAATTAAGGTACTAGTATCACTCTGCTTGCGTTTTAAGATAAAGCCACTTAAAATACCGCAGACAGCGCCTATTATTAAAGGCAATATTACAACTAAGCCTATCATGACAAAGGATAAACCTTGGCCTGATAGATTACTAGATACTAGAGTGATGGTTGTAAAAAAGACGATACAGCCGACAATATCATCTAAAGCGGCCATAGGTATCAAAGACCTAGTTACTGGACCATCAGTCTTAAATTCTCTAACGATAGATAAGGCAGGTGCAGGAGCAGTAGCTAGAGCTATACCACCAAAGATAAAACCTAAGTAGAATGGTAGGCCAGTAAAGTGGAAAATTAAACAGAAAGCTAGAGATACTACTAGGAAAGTGCTTAATGATTGAAAGATAGTTGTAATGACAATGGCCTTACCAGACTTCTTAATCTTATTCCAGACTAGCTCGGTACCTATCATCAAACCGATGCCACATTCTAAGACATGGCTGAAACTTTCATACCATGTGGCATCTAATATTTCATTAGGAAGCAGTGCTAGGGCATGAGGTCCTAGTATCATACCGGCAATGAGCCATCCTAAGATAGCAGGTAATTTAATTTTAGTAACAAGTTTACCAAATAGATAAGCTATAGCCATAGTTACAAGTATTCTAAGTATCGCTTCTAACATATATTAATTCCTTTCTACGGCTATACCATGTAAGATATAGTCCAACATCTTATTCATTTTATTTTCGTGCGCATTCACTAATTCATCAAATTTATCTCGGCGATACATATGCCTAAAATAGGCATTGTAAGCATCACAGAAAAAGGATATATAATCGACAGCTTCTTGTTTGCTGATACCTTCTTTAAGCTTGATGTCATCTATAATCTTGATATATCTTCCCTTGAGATAATCTTCAAAGGGTTTCCTTACCTCTCTAATACTTTTTTCTAGATGGACAGGAGGGTTAAAGATAGTCTCAAAAAATATATTTTGATGATAGTGATTATTCGCAAAGAATTCTTCACGCTTCTTGAATAAACTAGCGAAGTCATCTCTATCATCTTCTTCTAAACTATTAAAGTAGGCTATTAGTTCATCATATACTCGCTTCACTACCAAGATATATATCTCATCTTTATCATTAAAGTTATGATAAATCAAACCCTTAGAAATATTATTACTGCTACACATGGCATTGAGAGAAGCTTCTTCATATGTCTTAGAGCCAAATTCAACAATAGCTGCATTAAGTATCTTTTCTTTTGTGAGTTTCGTTTTTAAAGCCTTTTCCATACAACTCCTTTCTTGACTACACAGTCAATAATATACTTAATTGACTATGTAGTCAATAATAGAATTAACTTATTTTTATGTTAGAATAGACAAAGAAATACTATGAAAATAATCATTTCGCCTGCTAAAAATATCAATGAAGAAAATGACTTTAATTATCCCTTAAGTTCTATCCCTCAATATTTAGATTCAGCTATAAAATTATATGATTTATTACAAGCTCTAAGCATTGATGAGATAAAAAAGTATTATAAAGTCAGCGATATTTTAGCTAATAAAACCTTCAATAATATTCATCGCTATGATATTAATCATGGTTTTTTAAATGCCCTATTCACCTATGATGGCATCCAATATAAAGAATTAAAAGCCAATGTCTTAGATGATTCAGCCCTTAATTATCTAAATGAACATCTATGCATACTATCAGGTCTATATGGCATACTAAGACCCTTTGATCTCATCATTCCCTATCGCTTAGAGATGGGTATCAAAGTAAAAGATTTAAATCTATATGACTATTGGCATGACTTATCTAAATATTTTGAAGATGATGACTATCTCATCAACCTAGCATCTAACGAATATGCTAATGCTATCATACCTCACTTGAAAAAGACTAAAGTCATCGATATCATCTTTTTAAATGATGGCAAAATAAAAGCTACCTATGCCAAAAAAGCTAGAGGTGCCATGGTCAGATATATGGCTATAAATAAGATTACTAAACCCCAGGACCTCATCTATTTTAATGACTTAGGTTATAGATATGATGCAAATTTATCTAATGAAAGTATATATTTCTTTACTAAGTCCCAATAATTAAGTGAAAAACTTTACACTTGTGATTTATTTCACTACAATTTAATTATAAGAAACATTAGGAATAATATTATCTTAGAAAAGTTGCAGGGGTACATTTATGCAATTAATTAACGTTAGTAAAGTATATCATAATAGACATAATGATAAGATTGGCATTAAAAATGTGAATCTTAATTTTAATCAAGGGGGCATGGTATTTGTCCTTGGACCATCAGGCTCAGGTAAGACTACGCTTTTTAATATTCT
>CASEQH010000072.1 GCA_949290085.1 uncultured Bacillota bacterium
TCTCAAGGGGGCATTTCAAAAAAATCGCTGTTTTTAATCTTCATAATTGACATTTTTTAAAAAGACTTTTATATTTACCGTGGGAGGTGACATTATGGAAGACTGTAGCAACTCTGCAAATCCTTTGGGACGAAGTAATGTCACAAACGATTTGTCATTTTAGTTTTTAGAAAAACGGAGGTGACTTAAATGTTAGAAAAAATAATTGATTTTATCGCCAGTAACAACCTAATCGGCTTAAAGAAGTATCTAGAAGAACTAAATGAAGCAGATATTTCTGAATGCTTAGACGAGTTGTCGAAAGAAGATGTGGCAGTAGTATTTAGGCTCTTAAATAAAGATCAAGCTGCTGATGTCTTTTCACGTATGGAAGCTGACACTCAAGAAAAACTAGTTGAAATATTAACTGACCAAGAAATTGGTGATATCGTAAACAAGATGTTTATTGACGACGCCGTTGACTTAGTAAGTGAGATGCCAGCTAATCTAGTAACTCGTATCTTACAGAATACTGACAAGGCAAAACGTGGCTATATTAATAGTATTCTCCAATATCCTGAGGATTCCGCTGGTTCTTTGATGACCATTGAATATGAAGATGTTTATGCCGATATGACCGTCAAAGAAGCATTTGATAGAATACGTAAGACAGGAATGGGTAAAGAGACGGTATATATTGTCTATGTCATCAATTCACAAAGAAAACTAATAGGTGTCACAACGGTTAGAGAATTACTCTTATCGAGTATGGATACCAAGATTTCCGACATCATGGAGACCAATGTCATCACTATCAATACTCATCAAGACAAAGAAGAAGTAGCCAGAATGTTTGATAAGTATGACTTCATCGCCATGCCAGTAGTTGACTTTGAAAATCGTATGGTCGGTATCATTACTATCGACGATGCCTTAGATGTCATGAGCGATGAGAATGAAGAAGACTTCAAAATCATGGCCGCTATGTCGCCTAGTGAAGATTCTTACTTTAAATTATCAGTTTGGCAACATACTAAAAATCGTATCGTTTGGCTTTTAATCTTGATGTTATCGGCTACTTTGACTGGAAATATCATCAGCCACTATGAAGAAGCCTTTGCCTCTTTGCCAATCCTTGTATCCTTTATTCCGATGATTATGGACACTGGTGGTAACTGTGGTTCGCAATCATCAACGATGATTATTCGTGGTTTAGCTACTAATGAGATTAAACTAGGAGATGTCTTTAAAGTATGGTTTAAGGAAGTTCGAATCTCCTTACTAGTCGGTGTCATACTAGCTACTGTCAATGGTATCCGTATTGTCCTTCAATATTCTGATCCATTACTAGCTCTAGTCATCGGTATAACCTTACTATTTACTGTCATCTTATCGAAGTCTATCGGTTGTCTATTACCTATGGCTGCCAAGAAATTAAAGATGGACCCAGCTATTATGGCCTCACCACTTATCACTACTATTGTCGATACGGCATCAATTCTTATTTATTTTAATGTTGCCGTAGTACTATTTGGCATATAAAATAGGAGATATGGAAAATTTAATCAAATTGTTTAAACAATATAAAGAACCTATTCTATATGTGATATTTGGTGGTTTTACGACAGTTGTCAACCTAGTATCTTATGCTATATTCACAAGGCTCATGCACATTGATGACTTTGTTGCCATCTTCTTATCTTGGGTCTTGGCTGTCTTTTTTGCCTATATCACTAATAAGATATGGGTCTTTGAATCAAAGAGCACTGAAGCTAAACAACTCTTTAAAGAGATTGTATCCTTCGCTTCAGCTAGGGTAGCCACGCTAGGACTAGAATATGTAATTATGTTTATTGGTGTTGATATGATGCATATCAATGACATGATAGTGAAGATATTCGCTCAGGTTCTAGTCATTGTAGCTAACTACGTATTCTCTAAATTATTTATCTTTAAAAAGTCTTAAGCTTCTAAGACTTTTTATATGCCTTGATAAAGATGAGGAGTAATAAAATCTATTTATAACTTAATCTAAAAAGAGATTAATGTTATATGTAATAAAGAATTTGTATAAAAATTCCGACTTGAATGATTGTTTTTAAATATCTTATTAGTCTTTGATTAATGGAACATTTAACTTATTTCATCATGATTTATAAATGATCGAAATAATCGTTAGATATTATTAACCAAAGTCCTGATTTTCCCATAAAATTTGCATAACAAATAACTTATACCTTACAATTAAATTGTAAATAAATAAGAGGACATAATATATGTTAAGAATTAATAATAATAATCACAGGTATAGAAATGGTATTTTATTATAGTT